>NZ_JBEXKU010000122.1:0-16560 GCF_040609575.1 Streptomyces sp. NPDC004647
GCGTAGTCCGAAGTGCCCCGAGGGCCGCCTGGATATCCAGGCGGCCCTCGGGTTACCGCTGCACGCTGTTCAGATGGTGAATGCCGGTCAGATCTTGAATGCCGGAGTGCTGCCGCTCCCCTTGATCTGGACGGATATCCGGGTGCCATTGGGGAGCTTCACACCGTTGCTCGCCAGCTTCCACTCAATCCGGTTGGGGTAGCCGAAGTGGTCCGGTATCGAATCCCGCTTCGCCTTCTCCCATCCGCCCCAGGGCTTGGCCGTTTCGCCGGGCTTCTGGAGCATCTTACGCATGTAGTAAGGCCCGGCCTGGGGAGTCGTGTAAATACCCGCGACGGAATAGACCTTGTCGCTCGCCGTGTCCGCAGACAGCACAATGACGCGCGGCGTCGACGAGGAGTCGTCCAGGACGTGCTCCCTTTTCGCCGCGTTCGCCGACGTACCGGCGAACAGCGAAGCTGCTACGACGCCGCCCGCGACAAGGCCGGTGACGGTCTTTCGTGTGATGCTCAACTTCTTTTCCTGCCCCGTGAGTTGGTTGATCAACGAAGGCCTCAGCATAGCCACAGAACCATCGAACTCAAATTCGGAATTCGGCCATCCGCTATTCCGCGACAACTTCTCGCCGCCGTACTGCGCGAACTACCGGGCGGTGTGGAGAATCGGCGGGATGGCGGGCCCGGGCCAGGAGGAACCGGCCTTCCAGCGTCAGGCTTGCGCCACGAAGGGGTATCGGCCGCCGTCCTGGACTGATACCGGCACGAGTACACGACGACATCGGCCCCGGTACCGCCCGGGCGGGCGCTCGGCGGTCAGCTGTCCAGCCCTTCCTCCACCGGAGGCTTGGGAACCCCGCGGAGATGCCGGGACCGCCCCGGCCGTCAGTGCGCGCGGCCGCCCCACATCCGGCCGAGAAAACTGCAAAACACCGCGATACGGTCTTATTGCCGCCCTTTACGTATCGTTCCCACCGGTCCACTCTGAGCGACGACCCCGGCGACGCCGTGCTCGACTCCGCGCACATCCACGGGCAACCCTGATCAAGGCACATACGGCTGGTTCGATACCGAAGCGATACGCGCCGTGAGCTGGACCTCGCGGTGGGTTGCGAGAGAGACTCCACTCTCGTGCCGGATGGGGACGCCTCCGGCGCGGCGAGTGGCGATTTCTGAGCAAGAGGCGGTAATGGCAGTGCAGCGGCGGTACTTGGGCTTCATATCGATGAGTGTCGCGACTACCACCCTGGCGCTGACGCTGACGGCTTGTGGCGACGACGCGGCCCTCGACGGCAAGGGCGTCACTCTCAAGCTGGTCGCGGCCGATTACGGCGACCGGTCGGGCAACAGCTCGAAGCGGTACTGGGACCAGCTGGCCGGAGAGTTCGAGTTCAAGCACCCGGGCATCACGGTGGATGTCGACGTCTACAGCTGGAGCGAGGTCGACAAGAAAGTCGCCGATATGGTCAAGCGCGGCGATGCCCCTGATATCGCCCAGATCGGCGGGTACGCCGACTATGCAGCCAAGGGCAAGCTGTACAGCGCCGACCAGATGCTCTCCATCCCCACCCAGGCCTCGTTCATCCCCAGCCTCGCTGATGCGGGCAAGGTGCGCCGGGTCCAGTACGGCATACCTTTCGTCGCCAGCACTCGGGTGCTCTTCTACAACAAGAAGCTTCTGGCGAAGGCCGGCATACCGGACCCGCCGTCGACATGGAGCCAGCTGGCGACGGACGCCGCCGCACTGAAGAGCCTGGGCGTGAAGGTGCCGTACGCACTGCCACTCGGCCCGGAAGAGCCGCAGGCCGAGACGCTGAACTGGATGCTCAGCGGTGGCGGCGGCTACACCGACACCATCGGCAGCTACACCATCGACTCGCCGGAGAACGTCCGCACCTTCGAATGGCTGCGTGACGAATTGGTCGGCAAGGGACTGACGAATCCGGAACCGGACAAGACCAACCGGCAGGACGCGTTCGACGCTTTCACCCGCGGCGATGTCGCCATGCTCAACGGCCACCCGACACTGATGCAGCTGGCTCAGGAGAACGGCATCGATTTCGGTATAGCCCCGCTGCCCGGCAAGGACGGGCAGTCCGAGGCGACGACCGGCGTGGCCGACTGGATGATGGCATTCAAGAAGAACGGCCACCGCGAGGAGATCGGCCAATTCCTCGACTTCGCCTACAGCAAGAAGAACGTCCTCAAGTTCGCCGATCAGTACGACCTCCTTCCGGTGACCAACGACGCGTTCGACGCGATGCGCTCCGACGAGAACAACAAGGAAGTCTGGGAATTCCTGGACCAGTTGCAGGGAGCGGAGCTGTTTCCGGTCGGCAAGAAGTCATGGGGCTCTACGGTCGCCGAGCTCAAGCCGGCCATCGGCAGCACCGTGAAGAAGGACGGCGACCCGGGAAGCGTTCTGGGCAGGCTGCAGCGCGAGGCCGAAGCCATCGAGAACTCGGCCGACTAACGGAAAGTCAGCGCACCGCAGACCGGCCGACCTTCGGACCCACGGACCGCAGAGCAGCGGGGCGGCCGGGTCGCTGCGTCACCGGGTCGCCGGGATCACGCATCGCCGGGGTCACAGGACCGAATATCCGGACCAGCAGATCACCGGAACAGCGGACGGATAAGCGGCCGAGCACACGCCCACCGGTTCACTTCACCCCACGGCTCCCCGCTGAGCCATCCGGGGGACAGAACCTCCACGGACAGCGCCTGCACGCACGGCTTCTGATAGTGCGCCATGCAATTCGCGCCGCACGGTGACTCCGCCGCCCGCGACATCTTCAATAACACAGAGTGGCGAGTTGCACGCAATGAGCAACCTTTCTAGCATGATTTGTGCGGGTTGGTCCGATTTGTGTCACGACCATCATCCAGCTCGCCGTCAGGTAGGCCGGGGTGTCGCCCCTTCAGGGCACAACCCCGGCCGCTGTCGCTCCGGCACCTGGTGTTCACATGTCCCGTAGCGGGATTGACCTCCGCAGGAGGAAAGAACAGATGCTTCAGTCGAAGCTCAGCAAGCTCGCGGTCTTCGCCGCCACCGGCGTCCTCGCCACCATCACCGCGATCAGCCCGGCCGTGGCGGCGCCCGCCGACGGCTATGGCAAGGGCAAGGGCAAGGGCCACCACGCGTCCTCCCACGGCTATGGCAAGGGCAAGGGCCACTGGCGCGCCCCCTACAAGGGGCGTGTGATCGCCAGGACCGGTCTGCTGCTGCGGGACGGCCCCAGCCGCAAGGCCAAGGTCGTCGGTGGCGTCCCGTACGGCACGGTCGTTGGCATCAAGTGCAAGGTCAGAAGCCAGGTGGTGAACGGCAACCCGCGCTGGTACCTCCTCGCTGACGGCAAGTGGGCCTGGGCGTCCGCCCGCTACATCCGGAACATCGGTCCTGCCCCGGCCTGGTGCTGATCCACCACCGGGACATCTGGCCGTGGCCCTCGAGCGCACCGCGCTCGGGGGCCACGGCCATGCGCCGGACCCGCCCCCGGACGACCCCGGGCGGCGAGAGTCCGTCACCCGGCCCGCTCCCGAGCACCCGCCGGGACAGGCCCGGTGACGGACTCTCCGGCCACCCGGCACCGACATAACGCATATAAACCCCACCGCTTGCTACGTTGCCTCGCATGAGCGCAACGACGGCGGACGCGCCACCTCCGGCGCTACGGCTCCCCAGACGCAGAGGTGTCGAACTGGCGCTGCTCGTCGGAGCCGTACTCATCTCCGTCTTCGGCTATATCGAGGTCGGACTCGCCGAGGACGGGGCCGTACCGCGCGGCGCGGCCGGCTACGGCGCGGGGCTGGGCGTCCTCGCCCTCCTCGCCCATCTCGCCGTCCGGTTCCGCGCCCCGTATGCGGACCCCCTGCTGCTCCCCATCGCCGTGCTGCTCAACGGCCTCGGCCTCGTCCTCATCTACCGCCTCGACCTGGAGACCCCCGACAACGAGGCCGCCCCCACCCAGCTGGTGTGGTCGACCCTCGGCGTCGCCTTCTTCATCGCGGTCGTCGTGTTGCTGGTCGACCACCGGGTCCTCCAGCGCTACGCGTACGTGTGCGTGGCCGCCGCGCTCCTCCTTCTGATCGTGCCGATCTTCTTCCCCGCCATCAACGGCGCCAAGATCTGGATCCGGGTCGGGGGCCTCTCCTTCCAGCCCGGGGAGTTCGCCAAGATCCTGCTCGCCGTCTTCTTCGCCGCCTATCTCGCCGCGAACCGGAACGCCCTCGCCTATACCGGCCGGCGCATCTGGAAACTTCAGTTCCCCACCGGCCGTGTGCTGGGCCCGATCGCCGCCATCTGGCTCGCCAGCGTCCTCGTCCTCGTCCTGGAACGCGACTTGGGCACCTCGCTGCTCTTCTTCGGCCTTTTCGTGATCATGCTCTATGTGGCCACCGGCCGGACCGGCTGGATCGCGGTGGGCCTGCTGCTCGCCGCGGTGGGCGCCGTCGCTGTCGGCTCCCTCGAACCACATGTCCACAGCCGGGTCGAGACCTGGCTCCATCCGTTCGCCAGCATCGAGGCAGGACAGGGGCCCGGACAGCTCGCCCAGTCGCTGTTCGCCTTCGCCGCGGGCGGCATGCTCGGCGAGGGCCTCGGCCAAGGGCACTCCATCCTCATCGGCTTCGCCGCCAAGTCCGACTTCATCCTCGCCACGGCCGGCGAGGAACTGGGACTGTGGGGGCTCTCCGCGATCTTCCTGGTGTACGCACTGCTGGTGGCCCGCGGCTACCGGGCGGGCCTGGCGATCCGCGACACCTTCGGCAGGCTGCTCGCCATCGGCCTCGCCTCGATCGTCGCGCTCCAGGTCTTTGTGATCGCGGGCGGGGTGACGGGCCTGATCCCGCTCACCGGCATGCCGATGCCGTTCCTCGCCCAGGGCGGCTCGTCGGTCGTCACCAACTGGATCATCGTCGCGCTGCTCATCCTGCTCAGCGACTCCGCTCGCCGGCCGCGACCGACCGCTGCCGAGACGGGCGTCATCGCGTCGGTCGCCGACCCGGGGGCCAATGCCGGTGCCGACGCGGGGGCCAATGCCGGTGCCGACGCGGGTGCGGGTTCCGGTGCCGATCCGGGTTCTGCCCCGGGTGCGGGCCCGCCCGCCGGCCGGGACACGGACGGGGAGGACCGGGAGTGATCCGCTACATCCGGCGCGCGGCCGCGCTCTGCCTGCTCCTGCTGCTGGCGCTGCTGCTCAACGTCTCCCGTATCCAGGTCCTCGAGGCTGACGACTACGACCACGACCCGGCCAACCGCCGCCTGACGATCGCGCGTTACGACCAGCCGCGCGGCAACATCTTCGTCAGCGGCAAGCCCGTCACCGGGTCCGAGGACACCGGGGAGGCGCTGCGCTACGAGCGCACGTACCGGAACGGCCCGCTGTACGCGCCGGTCACCGGCTACGCCTCGCAGACGTATGGCACCTCGCTCATCGAGAACGCCGAGGACGACGTCCTCAGCGGCACCGACTCGCGGCTCGCCCAGGTGCCGCTGTGGAACGAACTCACCCGCGAGCAGCACCCCGGCGGCAGGGTGTACACCACCATCAGGGCCGCCGTGCAGAAGGCCGCCTTCAACGGCCTCGGCGGGAAACGGGGCGCGGTCGCCGCGATCCAGCCCGCCACCGGCAAGATCCTGGCACTCGCCAGCACCCCCTCGTACGACCCCGGCGTGCTGTCCGGCACCGGGTCCTCCGTCACCAACGCCTGGGCCGACCTGAACGGGCGTTCGAGTATGCCGATGCTCAACCGCGCACTGCGCCAGACGTATCCGCCCGGCTCGACCTTCAAGGTGGTGACGGCGGCGGCGACGCTCGACTCGGGCGTCGTGAACGGCATCCGCTCGAGGACCGGGGCCCCGGACCCGTACACCCTGCCGAACACCAGGACCCGGCTCACCAACGAGGCGGGCGGCTGCCAGGACGCGACCCTGCTGCACGCGTTCGAGGTGTCCTGCAACACCGTCTTCGCTCACCTCGGGGTGGACGTGGGCCTGCGCGGGATGGCCGAGGCGGCGGAGAAGTTCGGTTTCAACGACAGCGGTCTGCGGGTCCCGGCCCGGGTGGCCAGGAGCAACTTCGACACCTCGATGGACAAGGCGCAGGTCGCGCTCTCCTCCATCGGCCAGTACGACACCAGGGCGACCCCGCTGGAGATGGCCATGGTCGCGGCGGCGGTCGCGAACGGCGGCGACCTCAAGAAGCCCTACCTGGTGCACAAGGTGACGACATCGGACGGCCGTACGGTGGCGGTGAACCGGCCGCGGTCCCACCGGCAGGCGATGAGCCCGGGAACGGCGATGCAGCTCAAGGAGCTGATGGTCTCCGCCGTCGCCCACGGCACCGGGACCAACGCCGCGATCGACGGCGTGGAGGTCGGCGGGAAGACGGGCACGGCGCAGCACGGAACGGATAACTCCGGCATTCCGTATGCCTGGTTCATCTCTTGGGCACAGGCCGAGGACGCGCGCGAACCGGCGATCGCGGTGGCGGTGGTCGTCGAGGACGCGGAGGCGAACCGCGCCGACATCAGCGGGGGCGGCAGCGCGGCGCCGATCGCCCGTGAGGTCATGCAGGCGGCCCTGCGCTGAGCCGTTCCGAGCACGGCGACCTGCTGGGCACAGCGACCTGAGCGCACGGCGTCCGGGCGCACGGCGTCCTGCTGGGCAGCGCACGACGTGAGCGCAGGCTGTTGCGCACAGGGCGTTGAGCGCAGCGCCCTGAGCACGGCCCTATCGAGGGGCGGCCACCTGGAGTTCGGCGACCAGCTGGGGAGTGAGCAGGCCGCCGACGCGGTCGGACAGGACCCCCATCTCGTAGCCGATCATGCCGATGTCACTGCCCTCCGCGGCCAGCACGCCCAGGCAGCTTCCGTCCCGGACCGTGGTGACCAGCAGAAAACCGCCGTACATCTCGACCATCACCAGCTTGACGCCCCCGCCGCCGTGCCGGCCGTGCGCCCGGGCCGCGCCCAGGGCGAGGCTGGTGATACCGGAGACGACGGCGGCGAGGTGGTCGGCGCGGTCACGGCCCAGGGAGTCGGAGGCGGCCATCAGCAGCCCGTCGGACGAGACGGAGACCGCGTCGACGACGCCGTGGACCGTACGGACGAACTCGCCGATGAGCCAGTTGAAGTTCTGCGCCTCGCCGGTGGGCGGAGCGCCGGTGGTGATCGTCATGCGCTGTCCTTTCCGGCTGCCCCGCGGGCGACACCCTCGCGGAAGCCGTTGAGCAGGGACCTGACCTGGTCGGGGCCCGGTGGGTGGTGGGCGTGGGCGGGTACGGCGACCAGCGCGGGTGGCAGGGCCACGTACGCGGTGATGCCGGAGCCCTCGGTCTCTCGGAGCTCGACCTGCGCGCCGAGTCGGGCGGCGAGCCTGCCGACGACGTAGTGGCCGAGGAAGCGGGTGGGAGCGACGAGAACGCTCTCCCGGCCCGCGATACGGGCGTTGGAACGGGCGAGTTCATCGGCGGTCATACCGACACCACGGTCGACGACGGCGAAGCAGTATTCCTCGCCGTCGACCCAGCCGTACACCTCGACGGGGAGCTGCGGCGGCGAGAAGACCAGGGCGTTCTCGATCAACTCGGCGAGCAGATGCGACAGTTCGGCGACGGCGTGGCCGCGGATGCGGCACGGTTCGACATCGGTGGCCGCCACCCTCCGGTACTGCTCGACTTCCGCGACCGCCGACTGGACCACCTCGAGCGCGCCGGCCGTACCCGCCCAGACGCGCGGCGGCGCGTGCTCCCCCACCAGCACGAGAAGCGATTCCGCGTTGCGGCGCATCCGGGTGGCGAGATGGTCGAGCTCGAACAGCTCGGCCAGCGCGTCCGGGTCGACCTCCTGGCTCTCCAGCGCGGTGATCAGACCGAGCTGGCGGCGGAGCAGGTTCTGGTTGCGGCGGCCGAGGTTGGCGAGCGACTCGGAGCTGTTGCGGCGGAGTACGGCCTGCTCGGCGGCGAGGCCTACAGCGGTCCGTTCCACATTGCGGAGCGCCGTGGCGAGCTGGGCGATCTCCTCCGCGCTGTCGTGCACGGCGGGCTCCTGCGATACGGGCGCGAGTTCCCCGGCGGTCTCCGGGTCGGCCTCCTGGATGCGGAGGACCGCCTCGGGCAGCCGGCTGCCCGCCACCTCGTCCGCCTCCCTTGCCAGCGCGCCGAGCGGTCGCGTGATGGAGCGGGCCGCGAGCACGGCGAGGGCGGTGGCGACGGCGACGATCAGCACGCCGAGGCCGAGGAAGCCCACGAGCTGGTCGGTCGCGTCATCGCTGAGCTGCCCGGCCCGAGCCCTCACGTCCGTGCCGACACCCTTCTGGACGGCGTAGAGGTCGTCGACGAGAACGGTCATCGACCGCCACCACTCATCCGGGTCGGCCCTGAGCCGGGATCCGTCCGCTCCGCCGGCCGCGCGCTTCTCCAGTTCGGTGGCCCTTTCGGCGTCGTCGGTCGTCAGCGCCCGGGCCAGTGCCTTTTGCTGGGCCGGGGACGCCGACTGCCCGTACTGCCGGAGGGCGGCGACGCGGGCGGCCCGCACCTCCGTGAAGTCCAGATATTCGGTGCCCCGGAAGCGCCCGGCCGCGAAGACCCCGTTGAGCGAACCGCGCTCCAGCGCCACGGACTCGGATCCGTCGGCGAGCGCCTGGAGCGTGTCCATTCCGTCCGCCAGCCTCCGGTCGCCGCGGGCGGCGGTGTCGCCGTCGGCCGATTTCGCCTTGATCAACGCGGTGATGACGGAGGTGTAGAAGTCCAAGGTCCGGCCGCGGGGTGCGGTTCCGCCGTCGACCTCGGTCCGTACGGCGGCCAGCCCTGCGAGGCGGGTACGGGCTCCCTCGACCGCCGACGCGGTGTCGGCGTGGCCTTCGGCGAGGAGCGCGGCGAGGTCGGTGCGGGCCTGGTCGGAGCGCTCGCGCTGCTCCGTCACATCGTCCCGGTACTGGCGGGCACCACCCAACAGGCCATTGGTGAGGCCGCGTTCGCGCTGAAGCTCGTGCACGAGCGCCTGCACCTGGAGTACGAGGTCCACCTGCCCCCGGGTCTCGCGCGCGGCGGCCCAGTCGGCGCCGCGGTCGGCGACTGCGAGCCCGGTGAGCACCAGCAGCAGGCAGGTCGGTACGGCCAGCACGACGGCGACCCGCCCGCGGATGGTGTTCCAGCCGGGCAGTGAAAGCGCGAAGCGGCCGGTCGTCCGCTTGGTTTTCCCCGTCACGCGAACGACGTTAGGGCGCGGCCGTCAGCGCGCCATTTCCCCTCCGTAAGAAGCGAGTTGCACTCCGCTCACCGAGGGACCGGCGACGGGTGCGAGGTCTTGTACGGTAATCGCCGAACCATACTGCGCGCCTGCACTCCACCGACCAGGGAGACAGCACTGCCATGACCACACCCCAGCAGCCTCCGGGCCCCGGATTCGGCGCGCCGCAGTACGGACAGCCCCAGTACGGTCAGCCGCCGTACGGTCAGCCGCAGCAGCCCCAGCCGCCGCAGGGGTACGGGTACGGCGGGCCGCAGCCACAGCAGCCGCAGATACCCCAGCAGATGCCCTATCCGCCACACGCGCCCTACGCACAGGGCCATCCAGGTCAGCCGGGTCAGCCGGGCGGGTGGGGGCAGCCGCCCATGATGCCTCCCCCGCGGCAGCCGAACCCCGGGAAAATCGTCGGGATCGTCCTGAGCGTGTTGGTCGGCCTCTTCATCGTCGGCGGCGGCGTCAATAGGGCGCTGACCGGCGGGGGGTCATCGTCGGCGACGAACTCGGCGCCCGAGTACAAGCTCACCGTGCCGAAGACCGTTGCCGACGGGAAGTACAGGCTGGAGCAGGATCTGAGCAGCACGATGGACAAGGCCATGGACGGCCGGCAGAACGGCGCGAACGAGCACGACATGAAGTCCTCGGCAGGCCGGTACGCCGCGGGCGCGGACACACTCGTGGTCATGGGCATGTACGGCAGGATCGACGACCCGGAGACGGCCAGGGACAGCCTCCTCCGCGGCACCGCGCGGAGCGAGGGGGGCGAAGTCACCGTCGAGCCACGGGAGATCACCCCGACCGGCTCGGACGAGTCGCTGAAGTGTCAGGTGATGATCCTGGACGAGGGCGATGGCAACGCGCCGATGTGTGTCTGGGCCGACTCCGGAACGGTCTCGGCCGTGGTGGAGAACAGTGCCGAGAACGCGGCCGAATCGCCGGGCTCCATCGACCTCGAAGCGTTCGCGCAGAAGGTCGACGGCATACGCGACGAGGTCCGCGCGCCGCTCGGCTAGAACGGGCGCGCGCCTTCCGGTTCCCCTGTTTGCGGGAAGGAGCACCGTCGCATGTCGTGAGGCGGGCGGCAGGGCGCGGGCGGCGCCGCAGCTCAGGCCTCGCAGCTCAGGCCTCGCAGCTCAGGCCTCGCGGCTCAGGCCTCGGTCGCCGCGCCCGCCATGATCGCCTCCGTCACCTCCGCCGTCCGCGCTGCCTCCTCCTCCGCGAAGCGCTCCGCGTCCAGCTTTTCGGCCAGCTCCTCGTCCTGCGCCATCAGCAGATCGAGGTTGGAGTCACCGAGATCGAAGACGCCCATGTCGACGTACGCCTGCTGAAGTCGCTCGCCCCACAGCCCGATGTCCTTCACGCACGGCACGATCCGGCTGAACAGCAGCTTTCGGAAGAGGTGCAGGAACTCGGACTGCTCGGTGTACTCGACGGCCTCCTGCGGCGGGATGCCGAAGTTCTCCAGGACCTCGGTGCCGCGGAGCCGGTCGCGCATCAGGTAGCAGCCCTCGATCACGAACTCCTCGCGTTCGCGGAGCTCGGCGTCGCTGAGCTGCTTGTAGTAGTCGCGCAGCGCCATCCGTCCGAAGGCGACGTGCCGGGCCTCGTCCTGCATGACGTACGCGAGGATCTGCTGGGGCAGCGGCTTGGTGGTGGTGTCACGGATCATGCCGAAGGCCGCCAGCGCCAGGCCCTCGATGAGCACCTGCATGCCCAGGTACGGCATGTCCCAGCGGGAGTCGCGGAGCGTGTCACCGAGCAGGGCCTGGAGGTTGTCGTTGATCGGGTAGAGCATCCCGATCTTCTCGTCCAGGAAGCGGCCGTAGATCTCCGCGTGCCGCGCCTCGTCCATGGTCTGGGTCGCGGAGTAGAACTTCGCGTCCAGGTCGGGGGCCGACTCGACGATGCGGGCCGCGCACACCATCGCGCCCTGCTCGCCGTGCAGGAACTGGCTGAACTGCCAGGAGGCGTAGTGCCGCCGCAGCTCCGCCTTGTCCTGCTCGGTCATCCTGTCCCAGTGCCGGGTGCCGTACAGCGCCAGCGACTCATCGGGGGTGCCGAGCGGGTCGTACGGGTCCACCTCCAGGTCCCAGTCGATCCGCTTGGCGCCGTCCCACTGCTTGTCCTTGCCCTTCTGGTAGAGGGACAGCAGCCGGTCGCGGCCGGAGCCGTCCTCCTGACCCGGGTACATGGCTTCCCAGCTGAAGCGGGCCGCGCCGGAGGCCGGCACCTGCCACTCCCGCCGGCCCTGCACCTGACCCTGTCCCTGGCCCGGATCGTGCGCGTAGAGCTCGTGCGTCGTCATCGACGCCTCCTTCGCCTGAAACTCCCGTACGGGGGGCGGATAGTTGGCAGGCTCACACGTCTGTTACCGCACGGTCAACAAGTTGCGCACAGGGGATTGACGAGCTTGCTGACAAGCAGTCTCATAAATTCGAACCGCGGGTAACCGACAAGCGAGGTGCTCTCAGCGATGACGACCGTGCCCGACAACGCCGAACTCCGGGACGCCCTCGGGCAGCTCCGGGAACGAGAGCAGGTCGCCGAGCGGCTGCTCGAATCCTCGGCGAAGCACTCCTTCGACCCGGACACCGAACTCGACTGGGAGGCCCCGTTCGAGGAGGGCAAATGGCACTGGCCGCCGGAGCTCGTCTCGCTCTACGGCACCCCGCTGTGGCGGAGGATGTCGGAGGAGCAGCGCATCGAACTGTCCCGGCACGAGGCCGCGTCGCTCGCCTCCCTCGGCATCTGGTTCGAGATCATCCTGATGCAGCTGCTCGTTCGGCACATCTACGACAAACCGGCGACCAGCGCCCATGTCCGCTACGCCCTCACCGAGATCGCGGACGAGTGCCGGCACTCCAAGATGTTCGCCCGAATGATCCAGAAGAGCGGCACGCGCGCGTACCCGGTCACGCGGCTGCACCACAACCTCGCCCGCGTCCTCAAGACCATCTCGACGACGCCCGGTTCGTTCGCCTGCACGCTGCTCGGTGAGGAGATCCTCGACCACATGCAGCGGCTGACGTTCCCGGACGAGCGGGTGCAGTCACTCGTCCGCGGCGTCACCCGTATCCATGTGGTGGAGGAGGCCCGGCACGTGCGGTACGCGCGTGAGGAGCTGCGCCGCCAGATGGTCTCCTGCCCGCGCTGGGAGGCCGAACTGACGCGCGTCAGCTCCGGCCACGCGGCCCGCGTCTTCTCCATCGCCTTCATCAACCCGCAGGTGTACACGGACGTCGGCCTCGACCGGCGCGAGGCCCTGGCGCAGGTGAAGGCGAGCAGGCACCGGCGCGAGGTGATGCAGACCGGGGCCAAGCGGCTGACGGACTTCCTCGACGAGATCGGCCTGATGCAGGGCGTGGGCCGCAGGCTGTGGCGCAGCTCCGGTCTGCTGGCGTGACGGGGCGGGTCCACCAGCGGGCGCGGTGCGGCCCGCCCCGCCCGAGGGCCCGTACGAGGGCCGAGGGTGAGGCCGTCGCCGCCATCAGAGGCGCACACTCACCCGGGCCTGCCCCACCGTGAGGGGACGGCTACGCTGCCGGACATGACAGGCCGCTACGCACCCGAGGACACGTCCGGCAGAAACGGCCGAGCCCAGGAGGGCGGAACCTCCCCGTCGGCACGGCACCACCACCGCGGCGAAGGAGACGTGGCGTACCGCCGGATGTCCGTAGAGCAGCGCAGGGCCCAGCTGCTCGCCGCCGCGCTGGGGCTGTTCGCCCATCGTGCCCCGGAGGACGTCTCGTTGGACGACGTCGCCCACGCGGCCGAGGTCTCCCGCCCGCTCGTCTACCGCTACTTCCCCGGCGGCAAGCAGCAGCTGTACGAGGCCGCGCTGCGCAGCGCGGCCGACGAACTGGAGCAGTGCTTCGCGGAGCCGCAGACCGGCCCCCTCACCCGCCGCCTGTGCCGCGCGCTGGACCGCTATCTGGCCTTCGTCGACGAGCACGACGCGGGCTTCACCGCGCTGCTCCAGGGCGGCAGCGTCGCCGAGACATCCCGGACCAACGCGATCGTGGACGGGGTCCGGCGGGCCGCCGCCGAGCAGATCCTGGTGCATATGGAGGTACCGGAGCCGGGCCCGCGGCTGCGGATGATGGTGCGCACCTGGATCACGGTGGTCGAGGCGGCGTCGCTGATCTGGCTGGACGAGGACAAGCAGCCCCCGGTCGGCGAGCTGCGCGACTGGCTGGTCGACAACTTCATCGCCCTGCTGACCGCCTGCGCGGCCACTGACCCGCAGAGCGCGCAGGTGACGGCCGCGGCGCTGGCGCTGGAGCCGGCGGAGGGGCCCGTCGGCGTTCTGGCCCGGCGGGTCCTGCCCGTGGTGAGCGGCGCATCGCACCTCCTGGACGGCGGTGCTCCAAAGGACGGCGGCGCTCCGGAAGGCGGCGGTGCTCCGGAGGACGGCCCGCCCCCGCCCGCCGACACGGGGACCCCCGGTAGCGGCTGAGCGAGAATGGTGCGGTGAGAAGCGAGGAGACGCCCTTCGTGGGCGGGCCGCTGGACGGGCGGGTGCTGCCGGTGCTGCTGGGGGCGACGGGCCACCCGCCCAAGGTCTACGAGGTGCCGGTGCCCGATCCGGACGGCGGTGACCCGACGGTGCACATCTACCGGCGGGTGCCCGCCGGTTACTCGAAGCGGCTGGGGCTGCAGCGCGGCTGGAAGTACGAGTACGACCCGGAGGGGCGGTCCTCCCGCGGCCTCAAGTGGCCTTGGTCGAAGCCGGGCTGACGCCACAGAGGCACCCCCCGGAGTTTGGTACGGACCATTGACGCATTGGTCTAGTCCTGCTTGGCTGCGTGCTGCCGCCACTCGACGGCTCGACGCTCGGCAGTTCGAAGCCCCCACGGCTCGCCGGCTCGGAGTCCGGACTGGCTCAACGGCTCGGAGCACGGAGCGGCTCGACGGCTCGACGCTCGATGGCTCGACAAGGAGCAGCCCCCATGCGCCTCCGTAAGAGAACCCTGACCGCCACCCTCGCCGCGCTCACCGCACTCGGCCTCGTCTCCCCCACGGCCGACGCCGGCGTTGGCACCGGCTCCCGCTCCGGCACCGGCACCGGCGCCAGCCCCGGCGCCCGCGCGGGCTCCGCCCCCGAACGTGCCGCCCTGCCCCAACACGCGCTCGTCGGCTATCTGCACGCGAGCTTCGCCAACGGCTCCGGCTACACCCGGCTGGCCGACGTCCCCGACAGCTGGGACATCATCGACCTCGCCTTCGGTGAGCCCACCTCCACCACCTCCGGGGACATCCGCTTCAGCCGCTGCCCCGCCGCCGAGTGTCCGAACGTCGAGAGTGAGGCGGAGTTCCAGGCCGCTGTCAAGGCCAAGCAGGCCGCCGGCAAGAAGGTCCTGATCTCCATCGGCGGGCAGAACGGGCAGGTGCAGCTGACCACGGCCGCCGCCCGCGACAAGTTCGTCGAATCGGTGGGCGCGATCATCGACCGGTACGGCCTGGACGGGCTGGACATCGACTTCGAGGGCCACTCCCTCTCCCTCGACGCGGGCGACACGGACTTCAAGAACCCGAAGTCCCCGGTCGTGGTGAATCTGATCTCCGCGGTGAAGTCGCTGAAAGCGAAGTACGGAGCCGGGTTCACCCTGACCATGGCCCCGGAGACGTTCTTCGTCCAGCTCGGCTACCAGTTCTACGGCTCCGGGCCGTGGGGCGGGCAGGACCCGCGCGCCGGGGCGTATCTGCCGGTCATCCACGCCCTGCGGGACGACCTCACCGTGCTGCACGTCCAGGACTACAACTCCGGCCCGATCATGGGACTCGACGGCCGGTACCACACCATGGGCGGCGCCGACTTCCACATCGCCATGACGGACATGCTGCTCACCGGCTTCCCCGTCGCGGGCAACAAGAACAACGTCTTCCCGGCACTGCCCGCCTCGAAGGTCGCCATCGGCATGCCCGCCGCCCCGTACGCGGGGAACGGCCACACCCCGCCCGCCGAGGTCGACAAGGCGCTCGACTGCCTGACGAAGGGCACGAACTGCGGCGGCTACGCGACGCACGGCACCTGGCCCGCGATGCGGGGCCTGATGACCTGGTCGATCAACTGGGACAACTACAACGGACGGGAGTTCTCGAAGAACTTCGACGCCTATTACGGAGGCCGCCCGTAGCACTCCGCCCGGCACCGTACGAGTGAATTCGTTGGTCGGAATCGCTCAATGCGATGTGCGGACAATAGGAACACCTCCGATGGTTCGTCATGAATCGATGACGCCCCTGAACAACCGGAGGTGAGACCGTGTCAGAACGGTTCGTACGGTCGGTCCGCGCGGCGGTGGTGGCCGCCGGCACCGCGCTGGCGGTGGCCGCCCCACCACCGCAGGCCGTCGCGGTCGACCCCGCCGACCGCCCGATCAGCGAGCTGCTGACGGAGCTTCGCACCCTGTACCGGGAGGCCGAGGAGGCAGGCGAGGCGTACAACTCCACCGCGCAGCAGCTCAAGGTAGAGGAGTCGAAGGCCCATCGGCTGGGCGGCGAGCTGGTGACGGCCCGTACGCTGCTCGCCGACGCGCGGAACGACGCCGGGCGGCTCGCCCGGGACCAGTACCAGGGGTCCGCGGGCACCCTCTCCCCCTATCTGCGGCTGCTGCTCAGCCGTCGGCTGCAGAGCGCGCTCGACGAAGGCCACATGATCCAGCAGGCGGCGGGTCGGCGGATGGCGGTCGTGATCCGGCTGACCCGGAACGAGCAGCGGCTCGACGGCCTGGCGGGCGAGGCCCGTGAAGTGCTCGACCGGCGCCAGACGCTCACGGAGCGGAAGATGCGGCAGCGGGACGCGGCGCAGGGAGAGCTGGACGAGGTGGAACGCTTGCTCGCCTCCCTGTCGCAGGAGCAGCTGACGGCGCTGGACCGGCTGGAGCGGAGCGGGGGCGACGACGGGCAGCAGGGCGCCCTCCCGGACGACTCCGGGGCTTCGGGCGTCCCCGGCGTCCCGGCGCTGCCCGACCTGCTGGAGGACGCGGCGGGCGACCTCGGCACGGGCCCCGGCTCGGCCGAGAACCCGGCGACGTAGCGGCGGTTACGGCGTCTGCCGCACCCGCCCGCGCCCACCCGCACCCACCGGGCCCGCCCGCGTAGCCGAATCCGGACGCGCCGGGCCTCCCGCAGGCGAGCCCCGCAGGATGGCGCTCGGCCGCCACGCGCACGTACACCCGCCGCAAGCGGCGACGGTCCGGCTCCCCGAGGAGCCGGACCGTTCTCTCCTGCGCGCATAGCGCGAATCAGCGCCATCATGCTGCCAACAGGCGCGGCCGTGGTAGATGGCTCGGTCATCGGTTCCCCACCCTCGGAG
>NZ_JBEXKU010000123.1:0-16276 GCF_040609575.1 Streptomyces sp. NPDC004647
GCTACGAACGCAAAGCCGAACACTTCCTCGCCTTCACCAGCATCGCCTGCACCCTCATCTGCTACCGCCGACTCACCAAATGAGATGACTTCTAAAGACTCGCCAACTGAGACGTCCTCTTAGGAGTCTCTGCTGGAGAGGCGGAACCCAGGTGGCCGGCTGTGTGCTGACGTCGTGAAGCTTCCGTCGGCAGCTTTGACTGCGTCGGGCGCAACCGTTAGCCTATGCCAAATCAGATAACGGAGTCGGCATGTACGTGGGGGAGGGAATGTGCTCCTGACGACCGGTCAAGCGGCCGAGGAACTCGGCTGCGCCGTCACGACTTTCCGTCGGCTCGTACGTGCTGGTGTGCTGCCAGGGCTGTCGCGACGGGGAGTCCGCGTGATGGTCCCGCTGGAGGTGGTGACCACGCTGAAGGAACGGGCCGCTGCTCCGCTGGCGCATCTTCCGGCTCCGGAGATTGCGGTGCTGCGTGCCGATGTGGCCCAGCAGGCAGGGAACGGTGCGTGGACCGGATTCTCCGCAACCTTGCCGCCCGAGGAGCTGCTGAAGGCGCTGCGCGGCTGGTGGCGCTGTGATGCGGGGAGTATCGCGGCCGGGCGGGTGCTGCCGGTGACGCTGTCCGGCTTTGTGGTCGCGGTCCTGACCGGACTCGAACGCTGGGAGAAAGACGACCGCGGCCGCCACGGCTTCCCCGAAGCAGTTCTCGCCGGCCACCTCACCGACCTTGCACAGCCGGTGAAGCAACTGACGGCTCCCGCACGGGAGGACCGGGAACTGGCGGACCTTCTGCTGGGCACCCGCCTGGCCTCGCACTCGGGCGGCACCATCGCCTACGTCACCACCAACACCACCGACACCGTCGATTGAACCGACGCCGCACAGGGACCGTGATGGACGCCAAGACCTACACCGCCACACTCGCTGAACTGCGTGCCCTGCGCGACGACATCAAGAAGGCGCGGACCGCACTGGCGAAGCTCGAGGCGGAACGCGACAAGAAGGTCACCGCGCTGGCCGGGCACCACAAGGCGAAGGCCGAACGGATCGCTCCGGCCGCCGGGCTGAGCCTGGCCGAGGTCGTCAGCCTCGTCCCGACCCTTGCCCCGGACGATCTCACCGCCCCGGCCGGGCCCACCGAACCGCCCGAGACCACACCGACCGGCCCCACCGAGCCCGGCGACGAGCCGAGGACCGCCGAGCCCGTACCGGGGGCGGTTGCCCCAGCGATGACCGCCCGGATGCCGGTAACCACCTCAACACCCCCGTCCGCACCTGCGGAACCCAGCCCGCACCCGACGCCGCTGCCCCTGCGCGTGCGGGAGAAACCCGGCCCCTGCCGTCCATCCCTGAGGGCACAGCGGGGGACCGGTGGTTCAGCCACACCGCCAACCTTGCGTCCACGCACCCGAACTTCACCCAGCAGGCCCGCTCCACGGTCTTCCTGGACACCAACACCGGCATCCTCGTCCACCGGAACCAGACCCTGCGCCTGGAGCTGAAATCCCCCTCAGCCGGCGAGATCCTCGAGGCCGTCTTCCACGCCCTTCCCGAGGGCGCCGAGCGGATCTACATCACCGCAGGCGACCCCTGGCACCGCGACGCCGACCGCTACCCCTACCTCAAGGACGCCGTCACCGCCTGGCTCAACGCCCCCACCCCCGGCTGGCGCACCGACACCGGCCGCGGCAAGGACCGCATGGCAGGCCACTTCGTCCACCCCCGCAACCCCGTCGGCCGCTACCAGCGCGAAAACAGCGAGCAGCACGTCGAGATCCGCTCCGTGGGGGAGTGGTTCGACACCGGCGGCACCGCCCCCGACACCATCCGCGACGCCTTCGTCCTACTGTGGAAAACCCTGCACACCCACTGGCCCGACGCCGTCATCATGGGATCCCCCTCCCAGACCGGCCGCGACCTGTGGACCCGCACCATCCCCACCCGCGGCCAGTTCGCCGACGGATACCCGGTCCTCTCCGAGGAACTACGCGGCCTGCTGCACGCCACCGCAGGCCAAGGCCGCACCGAACTGCTCACCCCGCCCGACGTTCCCGAACAACTCCCCGCCCTCGTCGAATACGACCGCACCTTCGCCTACGCCAAGCACACCTGGAAATCCGGCGTCGGCACCCCCGGCGCGTCACCGCCGCCACGTTCGCCTCCTGGTCGGAGAAGGAACAGACCAAAGCCCTCTTCGGCTGCGGCCACTGGCACGTGCGCGTAACCGTCCCCGACACCTGGGACCACGTCGGCATCCTCCCCGCCCCCGCCCCCGGCGAACGCGCCTGGCACTACCCCCGCACCGGCGGCACCACCTTCACCACCTGGGCCGGAGGCCCCGAGATCCACACCGCCCTGACCAACCCCCACCAGCCGTGGAAAGTCGAGATCCTCGACGGACTGCTGTGGGACGACGGCAAACCCTTGGACGACTGGTCCAAGAAACTTAAAGAAAGCTGGTCCCGCCTCGCCGCCCAAGCCGACCTCCACACCGACGAACAACCGACGAACAACAGCGCACCGCCGCCCGCCTCGCCTCCCGCGCCGTCCGCTCCCTCCTCCTCTACGGCATCGGATCCTTCGCCCAACGGCCCCGCATCGTCACCGGCACCACCCCCCGCACCGCCGAACGCGACATCCCCGAAGACGCCGAAATCATCGGCTTCGACGAGAACACCGTCACCTGGCAACGCCCCACCGGCTTCTCCCGCGACCCCTACGCCCACCCCGAATGGGCCGCCGGCATCTGGTCCGCCGCCCGCGCCGCCCTGCTCTCGATGCGCATGCGCGAGGACAACACCCACGTCGGCGCCCTCCACACACCCCCCGGCACCGTCGTCGCCTTCCGCACCGACGCCATCTACCTCACCCAACCCATGGACTGGCCCCACCACGGCCAGCCCGGCGACTACCTCAACAAAGGCCACCTCACCGGCCCCATCACTGCACCCACCAGCGAAGAGGACCTGCTCGCCCTGCGCGACGCCGGCCGCGCCGCCTTCCACCGCAACCACCCCGGCGGTAGAGCCTGATGCCACCACGCAACCGCCGCACCCAGCGACGCGAACTGAACGAAGCCGCCCGCCTCACCGACCAGTTCCAAGCCGCCGGCTACACCAAGCGCGACGTCGCCCGCATCATCAACCGCGACCCCTCCCTGGTCTCCCAGTTCTACACACGCCACAAAGGCGCCGCCTTCGTCCCCGCACTCCGCCACGCGCTCAATGCCGTCCAGACCGCAGGCATCACCGACACCGGAGAACTCGCCGACATCGCCGCTCCCCACATCACCCGCCGCACCACCCGCAGCGGGACAACGGCCCGGGTCCGCACCAAGGCCGTGCTGATCACCCCCACCGGCACCGGCACGGGCCGCGTCGGCGTCCAGGCCATCGCCTCCGGCTCCGCCCGCCTGCGCCCCCTGATCGCCGAAGCCGCCCGTCGCGGCCTGCGCCTGGCCTTCACCGTGCGCATGCCCAAAGGCGGCTACGTGCTCCCCTCCGGCAGCCGCGCCGACTCACCCGGCATCCGCCGCGACGTGATCCAACGCGCCGACCACACCGAGGAACGCTCCTACGGCGGAGCTGCGACCGGAGGCTTTGACGCAGCCGAATTCGCCCGACGAGTGGACCGCGCAGCAGGGGACGTCACCGCCGCCGTGCAGCAATGGCTCGCTGAAACCGGCCGCATCCACCCGGGAGCCCACATCACCCACCTCGAAATCCGGACCTGGCGCCCCCGGGCAACCCAGCGGTAACAGTCCGCCCGGCGGGGCGGGTCCGGGAGGCCCGGAAGGCACGCTCTTTTGTGCGGCGGTCACCGAGCCGACCAGTCAGGTGCTGTCCATGAACCACTTCCTGAAATGGGGGCACAGCTCATGACTGACCTGGCGCGCGCAACTGCCATCGCAGGTCATCGGTGACCCGATCCCATGCCCAGGCCGCCAGGACACCTGCGATGACGAGCTGGTCGAGCGAGGCGACCAAGCGGTCGTGCGGCAGACAGCACAGATGCGCCACACCGTCGGCTTCCGCCACGCGCTCAGACCGGTCCCCGCCGGGATGAGCGGTGAGCACAAGCGCTATCAGCCGCACCGTCGCGCAGGCACCGCGCAAGCGTCGTGCAGTGATGACGCGCAGCGCCCAGTCGGCAGCCCGGGCACGGTCGCTGCGCCCGGGAACCTGGGAGAGAACGGCACTGTCAAGCAGCTGCGCCTCCACTTCCCTGCGTGACGCCGGCACCGAAGCTCTGCGCGGCAACTGGCGCAGCCAGCCGTCCTGTTCCAGTTCGTGCCATGCCGCTGGAGCATCGCCGAGCCGCATGCCGCGCAGCAGTCCGGCGGACATCCTGATGCCTCCGGTGGCAGTGGAGCGCAGGGCGCACTGCACGGCGAGCAGGCGGGCAGCAGAATTCGTACTGGTGGCCAGGGCAGCGGCGAGGTAGCTCAGCATTTCGTGTACGCGGACCTGCTCGCCCGGCCCCTGCTGTCTGTGCCGGGCTTGCCGGATGCGCGGGGCGGTGCCGAGCTCCGGCCCGTGGGAAGTGAGGACCGTTTCGGGCACCACGGCGGCGTGGGCGGTGATACTGGCGCACGCGGTGCAGGCGTCGGCGAGCCGCCAGATGCGGCCGCCGTGCTCGCGCATCAGGACGAGCAGGATGGGGCCGGAGCAGCCGCGGTGCCGCGGATGCCAGCGACAGCCGCGTTCGTGGCACTGACAGATGCGCAGGTGCAGGGGGAGCGCGTCACGGCGGGCGTGCCGGGCGAGATGCGCCAGAGCCGCGGACCGGGCCGACGCAGCCTTCACCGTCCCCGTGGCCGGGGCGCACTGACGGCAGGCCAGGACCGGACCGCCCTGCTGCGGGCGCAGTTCCACCGTCCAGGTGCGCTGCACCACCGCTTGCATCGTGCACAGCCTCATCGGGCGCGCGCCCTCCCGTCTCCTGTGCGCCGTGGCCGGCCCGCCGGTCGGGGGAGTGGCGCGTGGGCGCACACCGTAGTGCAGACCCCTGCCCTCTCGTTTGGCCGATCACCTGCACAAATAGGGCAGAGGTCTGCACTGACAGGGCATGGCTCTGCACCGTCGGATGGTCGAGTGACGATCTTCCCGCCCGACCCCAACCTCGACGCGCTCCGTCTGGAACTCGCGCGACTGAGGGCCGAGCGCGGATGGACCTACGACCAACTCGCAGAACGCAGCGGCCTGGCCAGACGCACCCTCATCGAAATCGAGCAGGGCCGCACCATCGGCACCCTCAAAACCTGGCACGCCCTCGCCCACGCCCTGAACACCCCCCTGGACGAACTCTTCCGCGCGCTCTGCAACGGCCACACGCCCCCAGTAAAACCCGGCAGCTGACCGCACCGCCCACCCCGGCGCAACCCGCTCCCGCGCCTCTCCGGCCACCACACGAACCGGCGACACCCCGGGAACGGACACTCGACACTTCGCACACCAGTCCCCCCGGATACGGCCATCCGCAGGACGCCCACGGCCCCAGCACCCCACCCCCAGCGCACCGCATGGCACGTTCACCGCCATGCGCCCCACACCCACACCCCCCGGCCACCGATGGGACGGCACCCCCCACACAGCCCACCACCCCCGCGCCCTGCGCGTCACCCCCACCAGCGCCAGCCGACTCCTGCGCACCGCCCAGACCGCCCGCTGCCACGACTGCACCCACCCCATCGACTGGTATTACCGCACAGAACCGCACCAGCCAATCGCCCTCCACCCCCACGAACTGCCCACCACCACCGTCCCCACCACCCACCGCTGGCACACCAGCTCCGGCATCGCCCACCCCGCAGGCGACGGCACCCCCTGGTGCCGCATCCCCCACACCCTGCTGTGCCCCGCCCACGACACACCAGCACCCACACCCCAACTCGCCGAGCTGCGCCGCCGCCTGGCCGTCTGCACCCGCCGCCGACGCGACACCGGAGCCCCCACCCAACCCAGCAATATCCCGCCGGCACAGCCCCCCGCCTGCAGGCCAGCCCGACCCGTCGTACAGATCTTCTACCTGCGCTACCTCGCCCCCTGCCCCCTAGAAGACATCCAGTGCGTGGCCCAGACCCGCGACCGCCGCCGCTGCACCGCACCCGTACTCGCCTCCAACAGCCCGCAGGGAACCTGGGCACTCCTTCCAACCAACCCTGGCCACCACCAGCAACTAGCCCTCCCCGCCACCACCATGGCCATCTACGACCTCAGCCACCTGCCCTACGCAGAACAAATGAGCTGGCGCGCCCAGCGCTGCCCCCAGCACGCCGCAGCCCCCACCGCAGCGGACGCGGCCCTCACCGACTGGCAGCCCTTCGACCCGCTCGCCCACCACCAGCACATCCACGACCGCCTCCCCACCCTCGCCCGTCGCCGCGGCGCCCGCCACGCATGACCACTCCCGTACACCGCCCCCGGAGGGCCCAAATGCCAGGACCCACGGATGAGCAGACGGCAGCAGCCGACGCCTTCCGCGCCGGAGACCACCTCGTCATCCAGGCCGGCGCCGGCACCGGAAAAACCACCACTCTCACCCTCCTCGCATCCACCACCAAGCGCCGCGGCCGCTACATCGCCTACAACAAAGCCATCGCCACCGAAGCAGCAACCAAATTCCCGCCCACCGTCACGTGCAAAACCGCCCACTCCCTGGCCTTCGCCGCCCTCGGCCACCGCTACACCCACCGCCTCAACGGCCCCCGCCAGCCGAGCTGGAAAACCGGCAACGCCCTCGGCATCACCAAATCCGCCAAGATCGGCGACCGCGAGATCACCCCCAAGGCCTTGTCCCACACCGTGCTGCGCACGGTGGCCAGCTACTGCCATTCCGCTGACAATGCCCTCGCGCGCCACCACGTCCCACGCCTCCGGGGCGTCGACACCAGAGAGCACCACGCCGAACTCGCCTACATCGTCCTGCCCTTCGCCCGCAAAGCCTGGGCCGACCTCCAACACCCAGACGGCGGAGTGGTGCGCTTCGAGCACGACCACTACCTGAAGATCTGGGCCCTGACCGACCCGACGATCGAAGCCGAATTCCTCCTGCTCGACGAAGCCCAGGACACCAACCCCGTCGTCGAACTGGTCTTCACAGCCCAGCGCGCCCACGCTCAGCTGGTGATGGTCGGGGACTCCGCACAGGCCATCTACGGCTGGCGCGGCGCCCGCGACGTGATGACCGGCTTCGACGGCACCGCCTTGATGCTGTCGCAGTCCTTCCGCTTCGGCCCCCACCTCGCCACCGAGGCCAACCGGTGGCTGGCCATCACTGGCACACCAATCCGCCTGCGCGGCACCGAGACCGTCCCTACCGAAGTCGGCACCGTCGAGCATCCGGACGCGGTGCTGTGCCGGACCAACGTAGGTGCTATGGCCCAGGTGATGACGTTCCTTGCCCAAGGCCACCACGTGGCGCTGGCCGGAGGAGGGCAGAGCCTGCGGACGCTGGCCCTTGCGGCCCGCGATCTTAAGCAAGGCCGCCGAACCACCCACCCCGAACTGGTCCTCTTCCCCAGCTGGGGCGAACTGCAGGACTATGCCGAACACGACCCCTCCGGCGGTGACCTGCAGCCATTGGTCGACCTGGTCGACCAGCACGGCCCCGAAGCCATCCTCACCGCCCTGAACCAACTCGCCGACGAACGCCTGGCCGACGTGACCGTCTCCACCGCCCACAAGGCCAAAGGCCGCGAATGGGCAAGCGTGAAGATCGCTGACGACTTCCACCCGCCCAAGGACAGCGATCAGTGCGACGCCAACGGTCAGCCCACCCCTGGCCCCATCAACGACGCCGACGCCCGCCTGGCCTATGTCGCCGTCACCCGGGCCCGCCACCGCCTAGACCTCGGCGGCCTGTCCTGGATCGAGAACCACCCCGACGGGAGGTAGACCAGCCGGCCATGGCAAGCCACCGGTCTCCGATCAGCCTGCAGCCCGTCCCGACGGCAGGCGGCTCGACGTCTTGCTCGAAGAGCACCTCGATTGTGCGACAACCCTTGAGTTCCCCTGAGCTCTGCTGAGTCCTCTCTCTTGTGGCCAGGGGTTCCTCCTCCTTCGAGTGTTCTGTGGTTGGGTGACGCAACTTCGGGATTCTCGAAGCGTTCTCACCTCGTCCGACCGATCCACAGTCGGGCCGAAGGCGAGGAGGCTCGGGTTGGTGGCGCTGGCAGTCGTACGGGATCTGCGTGAGCACCGGACGCCCGCGTCGGCTGAGGAGCTGGAGCGGTTCGAGACCGACGTGCTGTCCGGGTTCGTCCTCGCGCGGGCCTCGGCAGGGCTGGCGGACGGCACCATCCGCGGGGACGTCGGGCACCTGGACCAGATCAGAAGCTGGTTCGGCCGACCGCTGTGGGACATGGAGCCGGCCGACGCTGACGCGTACTTCGGGAAGGTGCTGCGGGGGTTCACCGAGTGGCACCCGGCTGGGCCGGTCACAGGCACTGACCACGTACTTCATGTTCCTGGAGCTGCGGCACAAGATCGAGCTCCATCGGATGACCGGCCGGGTCGTCGAGTGCCCGATCGACGAGATGAACAAGCCGCGTGGGGCCAAGGACGCACAGCTGCGGATCCCGCCAAGCGAGCCGGAGGTCGGGACACTGTTCACTGGCTGGGGCGGCGAACTGGCGACATGCCGCAAGTTCGCCCCTACCGCCAGGAACTACACCGCCTCGAAGCGGTTGTCCCAGGTCGGCCTGCGGGTGAGCGAGGCATGTGGGCTCGACCTGGACGACATCAAGTGGGAGCTGGGCCGCTTCGGCAAGCTTCACGTCCGCCACGGCAAGGGCGCCCGCGGCTCGGGTCCGCGCGAGCGGATGATGCCGCTGATCAACGGCGCCGACCGGACTCTTCGGTGGTTCATTGAGGACGTCTGGGGCCAGTTCGACGATGACCACACCCGTCCCGGTGCCCCGCTGTTTCCCTCCGAGCGCAGGAACACCGACGGCTCCTCGCGCCGGGTCGGCGACGACGCTCTGCCCGACGGCCTCAAGAACGCGGCCAAAGCACATCTGCCGGGGTGGGGCGAGAAGCTGACGCCGCACGTCCTTCGGCACTTCTGTGCGTCCCAACTCTGTGGAAATGGGCTGGACTTGCTTGCGATCCAGGAGGTCCTGGGACGCTCCTGGATCGCCACGACGATGCGCTATATCCACGTGCAGCAGACCCGGGTCGAGGACGCCTGGGTCGCTGGCATCGAACGGGCCGCGAAGCGGCTGGAAGGACTGGTCCGATGAAGTGGAACCTGCGGCTGACCGCCGCGAACAAGGGCATCTGGAAGGCGTCCGAGCTCCAGCGAAACCTCGCGGAGCACGGCCTGGTGATCTCGGCCGGGAAGATGTCCGGGCTGTGGTCCGGGCAGCCGGTCTCGCTCAAGCTGGAGGACCTGGACGTCATCTGCGTCGTCCTCGGCTGCGAGATCGGTGACCTGCTGATCCCCGAGCCGGGCAAGGTCAACCGCCCTGATCAGCGGGCGACCGGCCGGGTCGCGGTCGGCTCCGACACTGCTGGCCCGGTGGTGGTGCCCAAGCGTCGCGATGGCCGGTCGCTGCCTCCGGCATGAGCCGGTTTCCGAAGGGGTACTGCAAGCCCACCCACTCGTGCGACAGTTGCCCTGGGGGCGACTTCAGCGGACGCCTCTGCCAGACCTGTTACATGTTCGGCCGCAGCCACGAAACGGCCACCTGCGGTGGCTGCCGCCGCGTCCAGCCGCTGAAGTGGAATTACTGCCGTCTGTGCTGGTGCCAGGCCCGCCTCAACACCCAGGCCGCTTCCGGTCCGCTGACCGCCGAGGCCGATGTGAGAGCCCGGCTCCAGGCCGTCCGGCACCACCAGTTGTTCTTCGTCGGCCTGCACCACCGCAATGGACCGGCACTCGCCCCTGCACAGCGCGGAGGACGACGGGGACCGCCACGCAAGCCGCCGCCCGCGCCAGCCTGGCGGCCGCGTGCCGACTGGAGCCAACTGCCGCTGTTCGAGCAGATCCCGCGTGACTACAGCCGCCTCGACCCAACAGCCGTCGACCTGACCAGCCCGTGGCTGGCTTGGGCGAAGTACCTCGCCTACCAGCTCGCCGAGGTGCGGGGATGGGGGCGCAAAATCCGCTTCGCCGTGAACCGCGGCCTGGCCCTGGTCCTCCCCGAGCGGTCGCAGGCGATGTCATCCGTCACAGCGAGATATTCAGCCCGCTCCGGGCCCGCGACCTGCCAGTCGGGCATACCGTCACGGTCCTGAAGGAGATGGGGATCTTCCTGGACGACAGAGAGCCCTCCTTCGAGCTGGCTCGCCGAGCGCCTGGAAGGACTCGCGCCAGGCATCAGCGCGGAGGCCGAGCGCTGGACCCGGACCCTGCGCGACGGTGGCCCCCGCAGCCTGCCCCGGCGGCAAGGCACGGTCTGGCTCTACCTCAACCATGTCCGACCAGCACTTCTGGAGTGGTCGAACCGCTAGCGGTGGTTTGTTAGGTCGGGGCGTAGGGGTTCAGATGTTGCCCGGCGGTCACCGCGTCGATCAGGGTCTGGAGGTCGGTGGGTGGGGGCGCGTTGGACCATGCCTGCCACCAGCGTTGTAGCGCGATGCAGGGGGTCAGCCAGCTGCGGATTGCACGTAATGCCCGGGGCCAACAGGGTGGGAGGGGCTGGTGGGAAGGAGACGGTCCCCCTCTCTGGCCGGTCCTGGCGGTCGGCGAGGGCGGAGACCGCGGAGTGCCCGGTCGGTGGTTCGGGCGGGGCGGGTTGGTCGAACCAGGCGTCCCAGCAGAAGAAGAACGCGCAGTTGACCAGGGTCTGGTGGCGGCGGATCGCGGTGTCGGAGCGGACCTGGAAGTCGGCCCAGCCGAGTTCGTCCTTGACTTGTTTGTAGCTCTGCTCGATCCAGTGCCGGATCCCGTAGATCCGCACGACTTCGGCAGGTCGGCGGCCGGGTGCAGACTGCCCGTCTCACGCGGTCCGCCGGGCCGGGGCAGGTTGGTGGCCAGGTACCAGGTGGTCTTGTCCGGCAGGGTGGCCGGGTCGGTGGTGGCCACTACCAGCCGGGTCGTGCCGTCCGGGCCCCACCAGCCCAGCTGGGCATCGGCGGCCCACCAGGTGGCGGTATGCCCGTCACGGAACGTGCGCGTGACCGCACTCCAGTCACCAGGAGTATCCGGGCCGCCCCACGCGAGGTCGCGGGCGGCATCGACAGGCTGTACGCCTCATCGCCGTACGCCCAGGCCCCTCGCCGAGGCTTGATCGCCATCACGAACGGCAGTCCCGCAGTGGTCAGTTCGCCACGGAAAGCGTCCTGGTCGCCGTAAGCGCAGTCGGCAGCGACAGCCCGGAAGGGCACCCTTGCAGCCTGGGCGTCGCGGGCCAGCGCGGCGGCGATCTGCAGTTTGGTGCGAAAACCCGGGTCGCTCTTCCCCTTCGGGAAGTGGCGGGCGGGGGTGTAGGGCACCGCGTGCAGCGGGTAGTACAGGCGCTCGTCCGCCCAGCAGGTGGTCACGGTGACGATGCCCCGGTCGGTCTTGCCCAGCCGACCCAGCCACTGCGAGCCCACATGCGCGGTCGCCTTGCCGTCCTTACGGTCCCCGGAATCATCGATGACCAGCACCCCGCCGGCGTGCGGGGCGGTCGCCGGATCGGTCAGCAGTAGCTGAAGGCGCCGGGCGTTGATTCTCTCGTGGTCCCAGGGCGACTCGGAGAGGAAGAACTGCAGCCGTTGCACCGCCGCATTCTGCGCTCCGGCCACCGGTTCCGCCCCGGCCAGGCAGGTCAGCGTCTTGTTCCGGTCCCGCGGCAGCAACAGTCCCGCCAGATATTCCCGGAACCCGCGCCGCTGGGCGAGCGAGCACCACAGGTCATCGAACCGGGCCGCGTACCCCTCCAGCGGTCCCGGCGCTGGCGGACACGCACGACGCGCGGTCACCACCACAACCACCCCCGACCAGCACCAACTACCCTTGCCTGGCGGCATACTGCGGCATCAGCCCCGCGTCAACAAACCACCGCTAGGACCACTTGCGAGAAGTTACTCGCGACGATGTCCTCACTCACACTAGAACGCTGCATGGCCACCATCGCCGCGACCAGCTCGTCGCCCTGCGCTCACTGTTCGCCTGGGCCAAGCGGGCAGGTCTCGTCTTCCGTAACCCCACCAGCCGAATCAAGGTCGGTCAGTACGAGTACGGCGTGCTTCAACCGCTCGTCCCCGCCCAGGTTGACCGGTCGGTGGCGGTCACCACCCCGGCGGCACGGCTCATCCTCGCCCTCGCCGCGGTTCACGCCGCCAGGGTCGCTCAAATCGGCACCCTCATGCTCGACGACGTCGACCTCGGCAACCGCCGACTGACCATCGCCGGACGCGTCCGCCCGCTCGACGACCTCACCCTGAAACTGCTGAGCACCGGCGAAGCCAGTGGTCGAACACCGCGAACCTCCACCTGCTGATCAACAACCAGACCGCCACCAAGACCAGCCGCGCCAGCAACAACTGGATCAGTGCAGCGATGCGCGGGCAGGACGCGACACTGGAGCGGCTCCGCGTCGACCGGCAACTCGAAGAGGCCCTGACCCACGGGCCCGATCCACTCCATCTCGCCGAGGTGTTCGGGCTCGACGAAAAGACCGCCATGCGCTACGCGGACTCCGCGCGGGCCCTGCTGGAACAGGCTGCGGAGGCCGACGGTCGTGTCCCGCCGAGTGGTGTGTAGCCGTGAGGATCCTTGCGGCGTCTGGCATGGGGTAAGCCACCATAGGGCCCGGATATAACTGATCGACACTCTGATCTTGATCGCGTTAGCTTGGCGGCATGCCCGAACTGCATACCGATCGTCTTCTGCTCCGCCGATGGCGGGAGTCCGACCTCGAACCGTGGGCGGCGATGAACGCCGATCCCGAAGTCCGGGAACACCTGGGCGAGCTGCTGACACGGGAGCAGAGCGATGCCGCGGTGACGCTCATGCAGGCCGAGTTCGACGAGCGAGGTTTTGGGTGGTGGGCGCTGGAAGCGCGGGAGACCGGAGAGTTCATCGGCCGTGCCGGCTTGGACGAGGTGGACGAGGACATGCCGTTCACGGGCATGGATATCGGGTGGCGGCTGACCCGTTCGGCGTGGGGTCACGGTTACGCCACCGAGGCCGCGCTGGCCTGCCTGGCCTTCGGCTTCGAGACCCTCGGGCTGTCGGAGGTCGTTGCGTCGACGACCGTCAACAACCTTCGTTCCCAGGCAGTGATGCGCCGGATCGGCATGACCCGGGACCCGGCCGACGACTTCGAGGATCCGAGCGTGCCCGATGGGCCGCTGCGCCGGTATGTGCTGTACCGGACCCTCCGCAAAGAGGCTCACGGCCTACACCACTCGGCGGGACACGGCCAGGCCGACCCCGCGAGTTGACCCCGAACCCGCGGGTCTATTCCCCAGAATCAGGGCACCGCACCCTCGGGTTCGCGCTGAAGAACCTTCAGTTTCCGCGAACTCGCGGAGGTCAAGGGGGTCGAGGAACACCCGAACGGAAATCGCCGTTATTACTCTCTGTGACGATCTGCTGCAGACCACCCCTACGGCGGAACCTTCCCCTTCGCAGCCGCGGGGCATCTTGTCCTGACCTCAAGATCGACGTTCACTCTGTGATCATGCCGAGCAATGACGTGCCAGAGCGAAGGCCGCCGGGAGGGGAGACCGAGCCCACCCCGCAGGTCGACGTCTCCTACGGCGACTCCTGGGGCGATCGGGTGATGCGCCAACTTCGCGTGCAGAAGTTGATCTCGGTGACGGCTGGGGTAGCCAGCGCGGTCAGTCTGGCCTTCTCAGGCCTCTCTTTCGCGAAGGCCGAACATGCAGCTCATGAGGCATGGACCAACGATCAGTGTGTCACCTTGGTCGCCCAGTACGACAGGCTCGCCGACATGCGAGCCGCTGCGCTGCGTGCGCTCGCCGAAGGTTCGAATCTATCTGCAGAGGAAGCTGGACAGCTCAGGGCGCAACTCTCCCAGGCGGAAGCTGAACTGGAAGTCCGGACGCAGGTCGAGGACTGCCTCGATGAGCAGGAACAAGTCCGCCGAGAGGCCGCCTTGAAGCTGGTCAAGGAGGCGCTGGACCTACTGCGCACGGCCGCCGCACGTCTCCCGAGTAAGTCACCCTCGCCAACCCCGACGTAGTTGCTCCTTGTAGGGGTCTGAGGAACATCCCTGGTGGGTGGCGGACGGGGCGTCGGCAGGGAGGCCGTTATCTGCCAGCTTCTATGACACCGCAGGTCACAGAGCTGCCTGTCAGTGGGAGCCGCCATCATGGCCTCATGAGGCTCGTGGGATACATCCGCGTCAGCACCGGACGCCAGCTCGACGGCTACGGACTCGATGTCCAGGAGAAGCAGGTACGGCGATGGTGCCGACAGGCCGGCCACCGGCTCGGCCGCACTATCTAACGTGACGAGGGCCGACCCGGAACCCTCGAAACCGCCGACCGCCCCGGCCTGGCCGACGCGCTGACCGAAGTCGAGGATGGCACAGCAGACGGGATCGTGGCCCCACCCTCGACGGGTTCGCCCGCACCTTCGTCGTCCAAGAGGCGATCCTGGCCGAGGTCTGGAAACACGACGGCCGAGCCTTCACCGCCGACACAGGCGAGATTCACGCCGACGACCCCGAAGACCCGATGCGCACCGCCATGCGCCAGATGATGGGCGTCTTCGCCCAACTGGAACGTTCAATGATCAGCGCATGGCTCCGGCACGGCCGCCGGGAGAAGGCCACCCAAGGCGGATACGCCTACGGCGCCCCACCTTTCGGCTGGAAAGCCGAGAAGAAGACGCTGGTCGAGGTGACCGAAGAACAGACCACCCGGACCCGCGCCCGCGAGCTGCGCGACGCCGGCGCGTCGTACCGGGAGATCATCGCCTCGCTGGAAGCCGAGGAACACCGGCCCCGCCGCGGCGACCGATGGCACCCCGAGACCGTGCTGGCGGATGCCCGCGCATGAGACGCCATATACCCTCCGCCCCCGGAGGGAAGACCGACGTCCCTGATACCTCTCAGCGGTCCGACCACAACTCTGCGAGGTAGTCCGCGGCTTCTTCACCCAGTTCGTCCTCCACAGAGCGGACGATGTCGCGCGCACGGTCACGCAACTCAGAGCTGGCGATGCCGCAGAAGGTACCGTCGTCAGTGATTCTGATGGGGAGCCCACCGAGCTTCCGCAGGCTCCAGTACCGGTCCCGCGGCTTCCACTTCTTCGGCTTCTCCGGGGGCTCCCAATGCGGGGCGACAGCTTCATCCCCGATGAAGTCAGCCGTGTCTGCTCCAGTACGTTGCGCGCTTGCTTCAGTTCCTTGTCAGGCTCCCGCTCGGTGTCGCCCCGTTCGTGGTCGAGCCGGTCACGTCATCGTTCCAGCTGGTAGGCCGCTCACAGGAGCGTGTGTTCCGCGACCCAGAGCTGCCGGAACTCGCTCTGCAGGTACTCGCCGTCGATGCCAGGCTCGTCTCCTTGCATCCGGTAGGAGGCATCCACGCTGCGGCGTGTCTGCTCCACCCGTTCGATTTGCCGAAGGACTTCTTCGGCCCAAGTGCGTACGAACATCAGCTGGCTTCGTTGATGTCTAGGAACAGCGTTTGTCGACTGATTCCGGAGTCAGTCGGTGATCAGGCGGTTGGTGAATGTCGAGCAGAAATGACGGCGTTCTCGCGGGGCGGCGAGAAAAGGGAAGGCGGCAGCCAACTGGCCTTTGGCAGGATGTCCGCGCTGAACACCCGAGGGGAAAGGACCTCACAACCGTGGCTCGTGCCATCACTTTGATCCGCTCCACCGCCCTGTCCGACGTCGCCGAGTACGCCTACGCGGCCACGGCGCCCGCCGAGTCACGCCTGATCTTCCTCGCAGGGGCGTGTCCGCTGAACGATGACGGCTCCACAGCCGCGCTCGGGGACTACGCGGGCCAAGCAGCGAAAGCCATCGAGAACATGCAGGCCGCTCTTACTGCCTCAGGCGCGTCACTCCAGGACGTTATTAGCACACGGGTTCTCGTCGCATCGGCCCGGCGGGAGGACCTGGTGGCCGCCTGGCAGGTAGTCCGGGACTCGTTCGCTGACCATGACGTCCCCAGCACGTTGATGGGCGTCACCGTCCTCGGTTACAAGAACCAACTCGTCGAGATCGAGGGGGACTGATGCACGGTCTGGTGACATCTGATCTGGCTTGCCCGTGGGGGCGGCCTGGAAGGATGTTGCTGTGCCTGTTCCCTATCCCCAAGAGTTCCGTGATGACGTCGTGCGGGTGGCCCGCAGCCGCGAGAAGGGCGT
>NZ_JBEXKU010000124.1:0-16224 GCF_040609575.1 Streptomyces sp. NPDC004647
TAACGCAACTCCTCTCCCGACATATCGGCCAGGGCAGCGACGGCATGGGCGGCCGACGCGAGGGTGACATGACGGTGCCACCCGCAGAAGGAACGGTGCCGGGACACGGTTCAGTTGTCCGAACGGTTCAGTCTCCGAAGTAGGACACGGTCTCAGAGAACGCGGCAGTGGTTTTGTAGGCACGGGCCACCTGGATCCACCAAATGATTTCTTCGTCGATTCCGGTACCGTCTCGGACTTCTTCATCGTGTTGATGTTCCGTGCCGTTGCTGGGAGGGCGGGTGCCCTGTTGCCAGGCGAGTTTGGCGGTGTGGAGCTGCACTGCTTCGATGAGGGCGGCGAGTTCTGTGCCGGTGAGGCCGACTTTCCGGCCGTGGCTCTCGACTTGTTCTTGGGTTGTGGGGTTGAAGAGGGGGGAGAGGGCCAGGCACCAGTCATTGAGTTCGATGACCATGCGGCGCACGCGGTGGTGTGGGTCGAGCTTCTTGTCCTGGGCGACGATAACGCTGGCCGGTCCTACGGGTTGGAGGGCGTGATGCAGGGATCGGAGGGCGAGAAATGCCTGCCACCGCTTTGTCCAGTCGCGAAAGGCTTCCCAGCGGGGGCCCCACCAGGGAACCAGAAGGGCCGCAGCGAGCATCGGAACGAATAGTGGACCGGCCACGATGACAAAGATTTGCATCACATTTTCCAGTGGGTACGCACTGAACTTAATCGCGATAAAGATCCCGAGCTGTCCCGCTTGGAAGACGCACTTGAAAACACTGGACCAACCATAGAGGGACAGGGCGCGCCGCAACCGTGGCAAACTGGCGTAGTCCTCTGTGCGTGCCCAGGCGAGGCACCAGAAGGACAACATGGAAAACCCCGTCAGCGTGGGTACGGAGTAGAACAAGTAGAAGACGAAGAGCAGAGGTTGTTTTGGTATGTAATGCGAGGCGAAATTTTGGCTTACGCGTTCCTCGGGCACGTCCAACATGGCGAAGAGTGTGACGAGGATGACCACGTTCAGGGCGCAGGCGGCGATGATCCAGCGTACCCGGGGCCATGCCACCTGGGTCGGATAGCGCCAGAATAAGGCTAGCGATACGAATGCTGCCGACGCTCCGCTATGCGCAATACACATCAGCAGAATCGCGATGTTGGGGACGCCGGTTACCTCATTGATGAAGTGCTGGCTGGTCGGCCCACCCACCGCTCGGGGAATTAGGAAGAAGAGGCAGCCGATGCACATGGTCCACAACCTGGCGTTGTCCCAGTTGGCGCGTAAGTGATTGAACTTGTACAGGAAAACGGCCAGGTATATAAGGGTGCTTCCGGCGAAGACGATGTTCAAGGCCAAGAAAGCTCTCCGGCGTTCTTCCCGAGTGTCAAGAATTCTCTTGTCGGTATTCCACGGTGCTTGACTCGCGAATCTTGCTCTCGGTGGGGATGGGCAAGGTCTGTGTGGACTTGCTTACCGACATAGCGTCACATTCGTGGAGAATTTCTCTAATGGGCTCCGATCGGCGGTATGGTTTGGCGGTGCCGCATGCTATCTGCATGAATGTGGTGCAGCAATGGCCTTGTCGAGGGTTTTCGAGCCCGCTGTGCACGACGCAGGAGCCGGACGGACGCCTGTTCTGGCTGCGTGGCCGGCTTGTCCAGAAGCCCGTGCTGCGGATCGTGCATTCCAGATATGCGTCGCTCAAGTTCGAATAGTCTGTCAAGTTTACGTTTACGCATCAACCACTGCGCGGGGCTGCCAGAGGTCCGCGATCACCTCTTATCGTCGGGCGAGTCGATGTGATCCAGGAAAGGTGAGTGGCTGGTGGGACTCGAGTTCGGGTTAACGCGACGGACGCTGGTCAAGCGCAGTGGCCAGGCCGTGGGAGGCGCGGGGGCCGCGTGGCTGAGCGGCGGTGCGGCCGGTACGGCGGCGGAGGCATGGGCCGCCGCTCCGGACGCCGCCCCCGTGGAGCGGATCACGGTCACCGAGGCGACCAACGCCTCGGCCGTACTCTCCTCGGACGGCCGGACCATCGTCCTCGACCTGCTGGGTCTCCTCTGGACGCTCCCCGCCACCGGCGGCGACGCCGTCCGCCTCACCGGTATCGAGCAGGAGGCGACCGTGCCCGACTTATCGCCCGACGGCACGCGCATCGTCTTCCAGTCCTACGCCGACGGCAACTTCCACCTGTGGCTCATGAACGCCGACGGAACGGGCAGCCCCCGCCGCCTCACCTCCGGCACAGCCGACCACCGCGAGCCGCAATTCTCCCCGGACGGCGAGCGGATCGCGTACGCCGCCGAGACCGACGCCGGCCGCTACGCCGTCCACGTCCTGGACCTGGCCAGCGGCAGGACCCAGGTCTGGACGCAGGGCGACGGCCAGGAGGCGCAGCCGGCCTGGACCCCGGACGGCTCGGCCATCGCCTTCACCACTGGCACGGCCGACGCCCCGCGGGCCATCGACCTCGTGGACGCATCCGGAGCGCGCCGCACCCTCGCCACCGTCTCCGAGGGGCGGGTCGCCGGGCCCTCCTTCTCCCCGGACGGTGCCCGCCTCGCCTACGTCCATCTCACCCCGGCCCGGACCTCGCTCGTCGTCGACGGCGAGAGCGTCACCGGCCAGGACGAGGGGGACGAGGAGGACGTCTTCCCCTTCGCCGCCCGCTGGATCTCCGATGACGAGCTGCTGTACACGGCCGGCGGGAGGCTGCGCCGCCGCACTCTCGGCGGCCGGGTGCGCGACATACCGTTCGCCGCCCGGCTCACCGTGCCCCGGGTCGCCGAGCGGCCCAGCGCGCGCGACTTCGACTCCACCGCACGGCGGGAGGTCAAGGGCATCCTGAGTCCGGCGCTCTCCCCGGACGGCGCCCGGGTGGCGTTCGCCGCCCTCGGCGACATCTGGATCATGCGGCGCGGCGCCGTGCCCAAGGCCGTCGTCTCCGACGGGCACCGCAACACCGCCCCCGCCTGGGCGCCGGACGGCCGCGCCCTCGTCTACAGCAGCGACCGTGGCGGCACTCCCGGCCTGTGGCTGCACGATCTGGACAGCGGTGAGCAGCGGAGGCTGACCGGCCCCGAACTCAGCGCGGACGCGCCCGCGTTCAGCCCGGACGGCCGCACCGTCGCGTTCGTCGGCAACGGTGCGACCCTGCACACCGTGGAGGTCGCCAACGGGAACCTCCGCAAGGTCGCCGGACCGTTCTTCGCCCCGGGCCGGCCCAGCTTCACCGCAGATGGCCGGCGGATCGCCGGCGCCGTCGTCGTCCCGGTCACGCCGCGCTTTCGCGAGGGCCGCAACCAGATCCTCACCGTGGACCTGGACAGCGGTGAGGCCCACTACTCCGAGCCCGTCCCCGGGGCCTCGCTCGACGGCCGCTTCGACAGCGGACCCGTCCACTCGCCCGACGGCACGTCGATGGCGTGCGTCATCGGCGGCACCTTGCGGGTCGTACCCATCGACGCTGCCGGCCGCCCGACCGGTCCCGCCCGGCAGGTGGGGGACGAGACCGCCGACGCCCCCAGCTGGAGCGGCGACTCGCGCTCACTGCTCTACCTCTCCAACGGGCGGCTGCGCCTTACCGACGCCGTCGGCGGCCGGGTCCGGGCGGTGCCCGTGAAGCTCACCTGGCGCCCGACCAGGCCGACCGGCCGCACGGTGATCCAGGTCGGCGCCCTGTGGGACGGTACCGGCCCGCGGCTGCGCCGCGACGTCGACATCACCCTGGAGGGCCACCGCATCGCGGCCGTCACCCCGCGCGGCACGGGCGCTTCCCGGCCCGGTGACCGGATCGTCGACGCCCGCCACCTGACCGCCATGCCCGGCCTCATCTCCGTCCACGAGCACGGTCCCTGGCCCCGCAACGACACCTCCCGCCTGTGGCTCTCCTTCGGCATCACCTCCCTCCGCTCTCCGGGCACGGCGCACTACGCCGCCGTGGAGGCCAAGGAGGCGGTCGAGTCCGGACGCCGCACCGGGCCGCGGGTCTTCGCCGCCGGCGACCTGATCGAGGGGTCACGCGTCTCCTACAACGTCGTCCGCAGCGTCACCGGCACCGACGGGATCCAGCGCGAGATCAGCAAGGCGAAGGCCCTCGGCCACGACATGGTCAAGACCTACGTCCGGCTGCCGTACGCGCTCCAGCGCAAGGTCATCGAGGCCGCCCACGAGTTGGGCCTGCCCACCAGCTCCCACGACCTGTTCGGCCCGCTCGGACTCGGCGCGGACGGAGTGGAGCACATCGGGGGCACCAGCCGCTACGGGCGCCGCCAGAAGGAGACCTGGCTCTGCCGCTCCTACCAGGACGTCACCGAGCCCCTGATCCGCTCCGGCCTCGCTTTCACCCCGACCCTCGGCCTCCCCGCGACCGACGGGTCGAGCCTGCTGCCGGGGCTGTACCGGCACGCCGAGCGGGCCCTTGACGACCCGCGGCTGACCGGGCTGATGGCCGCCACGGAGTACGAGATCTTCCGCAAGGGGGTCGAGAGGGCACGCGCCGAGGAGCCGACGGTCGCGCTCGCCCTCCTCAGGCAGAACGGCGAGACGGTCAGCCGCATGATCGGCAGCGGCGCGAACGTCGTCATCGGCACCGACAGCTCGCTGGTTCCCGCAGCGGTCACCTACCACCTCAACCTCCAGGCGCTGGTGCGCTACGGCGCCAGCCCGTACGACGCGCTGCGCTGCGCCACCGCGCACGGGGCGCGGGCCCTGGGGCTGTCCGCTCACCTCGGCACCGTCCGGCCGGGCAGCCTCGCCGACCTGGCCCTGGTCGAGGGCGACCCGCTGACGGACATCGCGGCGGCCGCGGCGGTCCGGCAGGTCGTCGCCGACGGGACGGTGCATAGCGTCGACGGCCTCCTCGCCGAGGCCGCCGAAGCCGCTCCGGCCCCGAAGGCCGCTCCGGTGCGGAACGCCGTGCTGCCCGAGGTCCCGCAGGCGCCCGCCCGCGATGCCTACTGGTGGCACCGCGAGCAGCACGCGCCGCGCTCCTGCTGCTGATGCTGCTGATCGACGGCCGACGGCCAGGGCCGCCCGCGCGGCGCGCGTCACAGCACTCGGCTCGGAGTAGGGGCATCGGGGTACCTGTTGCCGCAGTACGGCCGGACGGTGCGGGGCGCGCTTTGAGAGCTCGCGTTCAGTCATGCAGGTCTCCTGGATACGAGAGACCCACCTGTCAATAACGTCCGTCGGTTTCAGACCTGGGGCGCTGCGTCCCGAAGGACAACGAACAGGTCGCGGCTCTCGCCGCCATCCGGCATGCGCCAACCAGCAGTGACGTATCCCTGGGCCTCGGTCGTGTGGGTGCGGGGAGCCCGCCGGTCCTGTTGGAGAACGCGCGTAATGTGCATGGCGAGATGTCCCGCCGGCTCGGTGTTCAGCTTGGCTTCTGCCTTGGTTTCGACGACGAGGTGGGTGCCGTGTGACCCGTTCGCGATGGCCGTCGACCCGATCACGGTCGGGAAGCCGACTCCGGCGAAGTAGGTAGTGACGGAGGAGTCGGTGGTGTTGGTCGCGCTCTGCGCCTGCGGCTCGGCGCGGCCCTGGAGGAGCGCGAGCAACTGAGCGACGAGAACTGGGTCGTGAGCCCCGTCGTACACCCACCGCCGTCCCAGCACCCCGTGGTCGGACGTGCCGATGAGGGCCTGACCGGCTCCGTCGAGTGGTGCCCCGCGGTAACTGAGCGGTACATGGTACGAGACCGGTCGATCGTCTGACTCGTCGGTGACCACCATGAACTCGATCCCCACCTCGCCTTGCGGGTCATCAAGCCGAAAGCCGCCGGCCTTGGACAGTTCCGGCTCGCGCTCCGCGCCGATGTACCACGGCTGCGTGGGAAGCCAGGATGCAAGAAGCTCCAGCTTGCCGGGCTTCATTGTGGTGTTGTGGATGACAGCCATACCTCATGAACGCTTTCCGTCGGCGTGGGCTTCCCCGGCCGGCCCTTTCATCGGCGTCATGTGCCGGCCCACGTGGGCAGCTGCCGGCCCACGTGGGCAGCGCTCGCGGGCGCACGGCACGGCCGACGTCAACGGCCCCCGCCCCTACGGCACCGGCTCCGACGCTCCGCGCTGGTGCGGTATCGCGATCTCGCCCGACTGCTGCAGTGCCACGGTCCGCGCCGGGGAGGGAATCCTGATGCCCTCGGTCCGGTACCGCTGGTGCAGGCGCTTGATGAACTCGTGCTTGATCCGGTACTGGTCGCTGAACTCGCCGACCCCCAGGATCACCGTGAAACTGATTCTGGAGTCCCCGAACGTGTGGAAGCGGACGGCCGGTTCATGGTCGGGGACACCGCCGGTGATGTCTTTCATCACGCTTTCGACGACCTCGGTGGTGACCCGCTCGACGTGCTCGAGGTCGCTGTCGTAGCCGACTCCCACCTGCACCATGATCGACAGCTGCTGTTCCGGCCGGTTGAAGTTGGTCATGTTGGTGCCGGCCAGTTGGGCGTTGGGGATGATCACCAGGTTGTTGGAGAGATCGCGCACCACGGTGTTGCGCCAGTTGATGTCGACGACATAACCCTCCTCGCCGCTGCTGAGCCGGATGTAGTCACCGGGCTGCACCGTCTTCGAGGCGAGGATGTGCACGCCCGCGAAGAGATTGGCGAGGGTGTCCTGCAGTGCCAGGGCGACCGCGAGACCGCCCACACCCAGCGCGGTGAGCAGAGGGGCGATGGAGACGCCCAGAGTCTGCAACACGACGAGGAAGCCCATCGCCAGCACCACGACGCGCGTGATGTTGACGAATATGGTGGCCGATCCGGCCACGCCGGATCTGGACTGCGCCAGGGACTTCACCAGACCGGTGATCACCCGGGCCGCGGTCACCGTGACGACCAGGATGAGCAGCACGGTCAGCGTCTGGTTGACGCTGTGTCCGACACTCTCCGTCAGCGGAAGCGCCGCGGTCGCCGCCGCCAGGCCGGCGGCTATCGTCGCCCAGGGCACTATGGCCCGCAACGCGTCGACGATGACGTCGTCCCCGCTCCACCGTGTCCTGCGCGCGTGCGTTCCCAGCCACCGCAGAGCCGCTCGCAGCAGCAGGCCCGCCGCGATACCGGCGGCCAGCGCGGCCCCGGCGACGATCAAGTCGTGCAGTGTGAATGCGCGGTTCACCGGCCGACTCCCGCTGCCCGGGGGAGCGGTCCTGCTGCGAGACGGATGTGATGTGCCGTCACCTTGCCACCTGCTTGTCTCTAGTGAGTGCGAATAAGCGAATACGTCGAGACGTACGTGGACGACCCGACGCGATCTGCCATCCTGCCGCACGCGGTTCGGCATGCAGCGGGTGGCTCAGGAGAGGATCCCTGCCTGACCGCCTCCTGTGGCTGAGATGACCGCTCTCCGGATCGTTGGTGCGCCTGGGTGAGTAGCGAATGGCCCCTCGTCCGGGGACTGCGAATCAGCCGCGCGCCGGACTGCTCACACCCTGATGACCTGGGGGCCCAGCAGCGAATAGCGCTGGGCCGCCGTCGAGGAGAGGGAGGTGCTGGTGACAATGGCCTCGAAATCCCGCACCTCGGCGAACCTGCAGAAACTGGCCGCGCCGAACTTGGTGTGGATCCCCGAGAAGACCCGGCGCCGAGCCGACTTCACGGCCTGCGCCTTGACTTGGCCGACGGCCGGATCGGGGGTGGTCAGCCCGTACTCGCAGGAAATGCCGTTCGCCCCGACGTATGCCAGATCGATCACGAAACCGGCCAGCATCCCGGTCGCCCAGTGATCCACCGTGGCCATTGTGCCGCCCCGCACCCGCCCGCCCAGCATCAGCACCTGCGTATTGTCCCGCCCGCCCAGAACGCCCGCGGTGGTGAGCGAGGCTGTGATCACGGTCAGCGGCCGGTCCTGGGGGAGTGCCTCCGCGATCAGCTGCGGGGTGAAGCCCTCGTCGACGAAGACCGTCTCCGCGTCCCCCAGCAGTTCGACGGCGGCCGCCGCGATCCGGGCCTTCTGCGGTACGTGCCGGGTGGTGCGGACTGCGAGCGTCGTCTCGTACCCCGCGCTCTCCACGGGGTACGCACCGCCGTGCCTACGCCGCACCTGCCCGTGCTCCTCCAGCACGCGCAGATCCCGCCGTACGGTCTCCGGCGAGATGGCCAAGTCCGTAGCCAACGCGGCGACTTCGACCGATCCTCTGCGTCGCGCGAGCATGAGGATCTCACGTCGGCGTTCACTGGCTTCCACGGCAGAATCTTCTGCCAACGCGGTGCTACTGACCAGTATGTTTGTAGCCAGAACCTATCCGAATGGGCCCCGATCAAGCCCCGAACGGGGTCCGGATCGGCCGGAATCGAGCAGCCGCGGCTGCCTCCGTAGCGCCTGGGTCAGCGGTTCGGCCCACGGTGACGGTGCCGTCTGCGCAGCCGGCTCGCCCGCCATCGCAAGGCCGCTCCGACCAGGCCCCGGACTGCAGACGGCGGCGGTTCGACACCGAATGCCACCAGCATTCGCTCGTCGAGCAGCGCGTCCGAGGCCGCCCGCACAGGCGCGGTCGGCAGACGGGGGAACCGGTCGGCCAGCAGCCCCCGGGTCGCGTCCAGCAGAGCCCGGCCTTCCGCCGTGTTCGCGAAACGGCGCTCCTCGAACTCGTCCATCCAGGTGGCGAGCGCCGTGTACGAGCCGGGCACCCCCTTGATGCCCATCCGCTGAGCCAGTCCGGCGTAGAAGTCGAACGCCGCGTCCTTCTCCGCCTCGGTGGTCGACCGCCAGCTGCGCGCGTCGATCCACCGCAGGGGAGCGACGCAGAACGCCGCCAATACGTAGACGAACTCCTCGTCGCCCACCGGCAGATGGGCGTGCAGCCTGTTCAGCAGGGCGACCGTCTCGCGCCCCGTCGGATGGTCCAGGCCGTGCTCGATGAGCGTGTACATCACCGCGCCCGTGGCCTTGGCCCGTGCCTTGGGGCGCCCGGTCATCTTGCCCGTGCCGGTCAGTACCCGGGCGATGGCGGGTACGGCGAAGGTGCGGTAGAAGCCCAGGTTCAGGCCGAGCCTGAGATCCTCGGGAAAGTCCACGACGGCCAGGCGCCGGTACGTGGCGTGGGCGCGCCGCTCCTGCTCGGCGGTCAGGTTCACGGTGCCTCCACCGGCTCGGTGCGGCGCAGCGCCTCACTGACCGCTGGGCTGCTCAGCGCGCGGGCGATGCGTACCAGCCGGTCGCGTTCGGCGCGTTGGTCCGCCGGTTCCTGCGCGGGAACCGGCGGGGGTGCCGGCGGGGTGAGGTGGTCGGGCTCAGCGGGACGGGACACCGGGCTGTGGGTGAGAGCCTCGGCGACGGCGTCGGGTACCGCCTCCACGGGCATTCCGTGCGCGACGACCTCGCGGGCGATGCGGTCCAGTTCGGCCCTCCGGGACCGGATCGCGCCGCGCAGGGCGGCCGCGGCACCGGCGGCCTCGGCCTCTTCCTCGGACTGCCCCTGCTCGAGGACGAGGGCGGCAGCGGTGTCGGCCACCAGCGGGTCTTCCCACATACGCATCGCCAGTTGGGCGTCGCGGATCTCGGCCGTACAGCGGCTGAGCCGCCACTTCAGGTCGCGGACGGCGAAGAGGTGGTTGAGCTTGGGCGGTACCGGGTCGAGCAGGATGTTGTCGTCGGCTTCGGCCGCTGCGAGCCAGAGCGGGCGGAGCGCGATGTAGGCGTTGCGGCGTTCCTGCCATGCGCGGAGTGCAGGAAGGACAAAACCCACGCACATCAGCATGGCGCCGATCGTTGCGAACATCGGCCCGGCCACGGTGGAGAGCACATCCAAGTCGCGCCTGCCCTGGAGTGCCGCGCCGATGGCTACGACCTTGCACAGGACGTAGCCGAGGGCGACCTGGCAACCGGACGCGATCAGCCGCACTCCGGTGCGGACCGCCACGCGCTCCGGATCGCGTGCGGCGAGCTCGTCGGCGTGCCGCCAGCAGGCCTGGGCGATTCCGAGCAGCGCGTACGCGTAACTGCCCTGGTAGACGAAGAGGAATACGGCGACCGGGGGCTGGGCCGCGTAGAAGGTGTCGAAGTCGAGCGGGTGGGGGCGGCCGGGGAGGTACCCGCTCGCTGCGGCGTAGCCGAACAAGCAGATCATCGTCAGCAGCAGCGCCGCGTAGACCGCCAGACGGCGGGTGACCCGCGTCCCGGCGATGGACCACGTCTCGGCCGGATCGGAGGTCATCGTGGTCCACAGCAGCGCCAAGCCCTGCGCGGAGGCGCTGAAACAGGTGATGAAGCCGTAGACCAGCAGTGTGGCGAGATTGGGAATGCCCGTCACTGAGCCGATGAGCTCGTACGCCGCGGGTGTGGCTGAGAGGAAGGCCAGAGCGACGAAGGCGTGGCAGGCGCAGGAGAACGCCAGCTGCGCGGACCGTGCCTCTCGCCAACCGCGCAGCTTGAACGCAAGGGCAGCCCCGATGACCAGAGCCGCGCCGAGGTAGGCCGCATCAAACACGTCCGCCCCAGGTGTGCTCAAGGGCGGGGGACACCCAGGTGGCTGCCTGGGCGGGGGTGGCGGCGTGGGCGGCGAGATGCTGTTTGAGGAGCGTGCCGTGGATCTCGGCTTCGCGCTCCGGAGGGTTGTCGTAATGGGAGCGTCCGAGCATCCGGGCGACGGTGCTCTCGCTGAGGATCCGCGTCGGCGGCACGGGCTCGGTCATGGTCTCGTCGCCGATGTCGATGCACTCGTGGCCGCCGACCAGATGGCCCAGTTCATGGCAGATGATGTGCATCTGATGCCAGTAACTGGTGTTCTCCTGATAGGTGATCCAGTAGGTGCCGTTCCGCAGTTCGCACTGCCCGGAGACCTCGCGCGGATCGAGATTCCTGGGAACGAGCTTGATGGGTTGTCCGAGTCGCTCGGCGATGTGCGCGACCAGGACGTGGATGTCACTGGTGGGGGGAAGTTCCAGCTCGGCCAGTCGCCGCTCGCAGCGCTTGCGGACTGCCTTGGTGTGCATACCGCCTGTGATCCGCACGCCCTCTTCACCGTCCCTGGAGGGTATCTGCCATGCCATGTGCCGCTCTGGAGGCATCTCCTGAAGGGGTATGGCACCCCCCGTGGCAGTACCGCTCATGCTGTCCTTTGCTCGTCATCATCCGGATCCGTCGGAAGGCCCGCTGCCTTGCGGTACTCATCGATGATCTGCTCGACGGCGGCCTGCATCGCCGCGGGCAGTCCGGCCGATCGGCGCAGGATCCGCCGGGCCCGGTGGTCACGGATCGCGGCCAAGTCTGCCAATTCGGCCTGGACTTGGGCGGCGATCTCGTCATTACGGAAGAAGTCCAGGGGTACGCCGAAGAAACCGGCCAGCCGCGCCGCGGTCTCCAGTGAGGGCCTGTTACGGCCTGTGCGCAGATAGCCGATCGCGGTGGTGCTGAGGCCGGTGGCCCGCGCGACCTCTCCGTTGGTGTACGGGCGGCCCTGCGAAGCGGGGTACATGTGCGCGAAGAGATGCTCCAGGCGTTCAGCGAATCGCTCGGACGCGAGATCGGCTGCGCCCGCGCTGGTGTCGCCCATGTGGAAGAACCCCCGGCTGTTTTGCGCTTGTGGATCGCAGTCCGCAAGCAGTATGCCCAGCTGCGGCTGTCTCCGCCACCTCAGGCAACAGATGTTGCTCTCCGAGACCCTGCTGGCCCGGTGTGATTGGCAGCGGGTCGATGCTTGAACGCTACAGCTATTAACAACAGTTGACACGTCCGAGTTGCCCGAGCAATGATCAGAGCTCTGCTGCTGTGACTGCGGGCTCGGGCCGGCTGATGGTGTCCGGCCGGCTCCCGCACGCCGCCGCACCACCCCGAATGTCGGCGGGGAGGGGTCGCACCCCTATGGACAACTCCGACGTACCTGGCGGTGGAGCCACGGACGGCCTCGCCGTTGGCCGCTCGCCGGAGCGGGGCCGGACGGGGGTCTGCCCCGCTCCGGCCGACACAGCCGAGGAACACCGTCCCGGAACCCGGGGACGAGCGGGACCATCGCTCGCGGGGCGGCCGGCCGTGAGCGATGGAGCGTGAGCCGGCGCCGAGCCGTGCCCTGCGGTCCGCGGTAAGCCCCTCCGGCTTTGACGGAGCAGTCCGACTGTGGTTACGGACATGACGCGCTGGGCCAGATATGGCTGGGCTGTTCCGGGTGTAGATCCAGTATCCCTGCACAGGGCCGCGTCTGTCACCGTTCTTCGGAATGATCTTCATGGCGGCGTGCGCCGTTAGCGTTGACGGTCCGACACGAGGAGCGCTGACCCGACCCCTGGAGTGAGAGTGAGGCACGACAGCGTTGCCGCATTGGCGGCGGAGCTTGTGAGCATGGCTGCGGCGGACCATGAAACCTCAATCTGCGCGAACAGCGAGGACCCTGCTGAGCAGTTGGCGTGGCGTCGTCTGACCGCACAGCACGGTGACCGGCTCAACGAGATCATGGATGAGTACGGCTGGCCGACGGCGCAGCTCGTCGGTGATGCTGCTGCGCGTGGCGCATGGCTGATTGCGCAGCACGCCGACCGGCAGCTCGATGTGCAGCGGCGCGCGGTTCACATGATGGAACAGGCGGTGGCCGCAGGCACCGCCGGGTCTCGCGAACTGGCCTTCCTGCGCGACCGGGTGCTGGTGAACGACGGGCGCAAGCAGATCTACGGCACACAGATCGCCGGGGTGAAGGACGGTTCGCCCGTTCCGTGGCCCTGCCGAGATCCCGAGCGCATGAACGAGCTGCGGGCGGAAGTCGGCATCGAGCCCTTTGCCGAGTACGTCGCCACATTCTCCATGACCTGACGCGACGTTCACGGACCCGTCCGGCGGATCACGCTCCGCGGCCGCAACAACAAGTGCGCCGTGCCCCGAGTGAATCGTGGCACGGCGCAAGCGGTCCCTATGCGGTTCGTCTCTTGCTCAACCGGCTGCTCGACCGGCTCGACGGGCTCAACCAGAGGCTTGCGAGAGCCCTGCGGTGACAGAATCTTCCTGTCGGATGCCGAGTCGTCATCGCACCCAGCCCGTCCCCCTCCGCCCCTTGTGCGTGGGGGCGGCGGCGCGGTCGTTCAACTCGTGTCAGCAGGCCCACTTGTGGGAGCGGAGGAAGTACCCCTGTCCGCTATTGCCCACGAAGTTCCCCTTACCGCCCCTCGCGGTGCAGCCCCCACGGCTGCCTCCGTAGTTCGCGCCCGTGTAGTACGACACCGAGGCGCCGGAGGTCCCGTTGTTGAATACCGACTGCGCCCTCTTGCTGCTGGACCAGGAACATCGGATGGAGCCGCCCCGCCAGTCGGGGTCGTCGCCGGACCAGTAACACATCTGGCCTGTCCCGTTGTCGCCCGTCCAGAAGCAGACGTGTTGGCTCGGGCAGTCGGACCAGCCGGCCGGTGCTGCCTGCGCCGTCCCTGGCATGGTCAGTCCAGCGACGGCCGCGACCGCGGCGAATCCGCCGATCACACGCGTACGTAACTTGCCCCTCTTTCGCATGCTAAGACTCCTCTCGCGCAACGTTGTTGGCGGCTTCACGATTCCATCAGCGAGACTGGCCGCGGCAGCTCAAAAGGCGCCAACCCGGCCTGGCACGAGCGCGGCCGGGGACTTCCAGTCATCCTTCGAAAGTGACCGTTGAGCCATGAGGGCAGGCCACGTTACTGCGACCATCTCGGGTCATGAGAATCGAATGGAATGGCAGAGGCCCGCTGTCGGCGTGACACCAGCGAACGCACGGGCGACGTGCTGAGAGTGCCCAATGAGGTTGCGGGATGGCTCAATGCGCTCGGGATCAGCCGGGTGGCCGTAGCGCTTCGCGGCTGCGTGAGCTACCCCTGAGCCTGATGCAGCGATGCAACGATGCAACAGGGCATCCAGCGGGAGGTGTTCCCGGGGTCGTGATGGGCTGAAGTCCTCGGGCGACAACTCTCTGAGGACGCGGTCCCCGCCCTCCCGGTTGGGAGAGCGGGGGCGGGGTGCGGTCAGCTCAGCATATTTTGGAGTCGTAGCGCGAGGAGTTGTAGGAGCAGGTGTCGACGGTGGTGCCGGTCGACTTCCGCAGCGTGGCCTTGTCGCTCGTGTTGTTCCACACGTACCAGGAGCGGTTCTGGTAGCGGGTGTACGTCGTGTTGCTGCCCTTGCCGGTGCGGATGGTGACGGTCTTCCCGGCTCCGACCGTGTACGTGCCGAACGTGTACTTGTGCCGTGAGGCGTCCGTCAGCGTCCAGCCCTTGAGGCTGACGGCCCGGCCGGTGGAGTTGCGGATCTGGACATACTCGGCGTTCACGCTGGAGTTGCCCCCGCGGTCCGAGCCCGGGCTGTCGTAGTAGATCTTGTACAGGTGGACGGAGCCGGCGGCCTCCGCATGGGCGGGTAGCAGTACGGCGGTGGCCAGGCCGGCAGCCGTAACAGCTGCGGCCATGGTGCGGGCACGCTTCAAAATGGTCCCCCCTCGGGACTGGCCGCGCAGGTGTTCGCGCGGCGAGGTGGACCACAGTATGGAAGTGGATGCTTTGTGCCACTGGATGTTACGAAACCAGGACATGAGCGGAAGTGATGGCTGCGGGCACTGCGTGGATGCCAGGGTCTCGCCCGGTGGCCATCACCCGATGACCACCGGGCCCCGCACGCGCACCAGGTTCCGTCCCGATGGGCGCCATGTACCCGTACGGAAGGGGTCAGCTCCTGCTGAAGCGGTACGTCTTGCTGTCGGTGATCACGCAGAAGCCGGGGGAGATGACGATGACCCGCAAGGTGCCGCTGCGCCGGTCGTAGTCGATGCCCTCGGTCTCGAAGTCGCCCGAACAGGAGCTCCGCAGGGGGAGTTGGCGCAGTGCGGTCACGTGGCCCGTGACGTCCGCGCCGGACAACTCGGTGGGGAGGTCCACCTGGAGGAGGGGCTTGGTGATGCCGAAGAGCGAGCCCTCCGGGTCGTCGGAGGAGCACAGCAGTGTGGTCGCGCTGGAGAAGTCGCAGCCCTGTATGTCGCGCACGGCGTGGTCCAGCTTGATGGAGAAAGCGTGGGGAAGGTCCGCCGAGGGCGAGGTGCCGGCGTTGACTCCAGGGGTGGGGAAGACCAGGAGCCGGTCCATGGTGCCCCACTCGCCGGACACCATCCACTGCCCGTTCGGCGTGATCGTGGCGAACGAATTGTTCGGCGCTTCGCCGGGCGCGAGCGCGTGGACGTACTCCGACCAGTTGCCGTCCGGAGCCTGTACGCGGAACATTTTGGCGGTGCCGGAATCCCGCTGATACGGCTCGATGTAATAGCCGTTGTAGGACGCGTCCGGGTCGCCGACGTGGTTCCAGCCCCGGCTACTGACGCTGGACGGGATGGTTCCGATCCCGGTGTAGCGGTTCGGGCTGCCTGCGGGGACCTCGACCGAGGTCAGACCCTGGCTTTCGGTCAGCGGATCCGCGCGGTCCGAGCCCGCTTCCGTCCACGTGTCCGCCGCAGTCGCCGGCGCCGCGCATAAGGCTGCGGTGGCAGATGCGGCGATCACCGTGGTGAGGATGCTTTGACAACGTTGCCATCTCATGTGCCGACTCCTTTTGGTTGCGCAGGGAGGGTGGAACGGCACACAGCCTGGCAGAAAAGTCGGTCATGTACAGACCAATTCGCAGACGAGAAAGCGGCGGGCAGGCAGCCGCTGCAGGGCAGCCTGTGCACGGCAGGGCCGTGCGCCACGGGCCGGCGGAATGTCAACTGGCAGGCCGAGGTGGGCGGTGGCTTCGTCGAGGTGCTCCGCCAAGGGTTGGCCATCGAGGATGGTGTCCATGACCCGCCTGGCCTGGATCAGCGAGACCGGGGCCCAGGAGACCGAGGCCCGGAGGACATCGCTGTAGCTCGGGCCACCGACGGAATTGGTCTACCTGCGGCTTTGTGGGATCCAATCGGGTGGGGATCCCGTGCTGATGTCGTCGGATTCCCTGGAGAGGGACCCCTGACCGATGTCGCCGAGAGCCCGGTGGACCGAGGGCGTTCCACGACGGGGGACACTCTCGTGGCGAAGCTTCGGCTGTGCCGCTTGCGCCTCCAGGACGAGCTTATCCGGCAGCCTGGCGTATCCGGCAGCGCGGGTCTTGCTCACCTGCTGGTGCCGGATGAGCCGTGGGAGCTGTTCCACGGGGGTGGTGCCGCCCACCGACGTGATACGTCCGGGCGCCCGTGATCACGGTGGCGGCGACCATCGCCACGTGCGGTCGTCATTCGCCCCGCCAAATGTTGTCGAAGGCCGCCTCCTCGATGGCTCGCCGTTGCCGCTCGGCCTCCAGTTCCCTCAACGCGTCATTGACGGCGGCGAG
>NZ_JBEXKU010000125.1:0-16044 GCF_040609575.1 Streptomyces sp. NPDC004647
CCTCGGAGGGGAGGCGGGACCGGTGCGAGTGTGGAGCTAAGGAGAATTGAACTCCTGACCTCCTGCATGCCATGCAGGCGCTCTACCAACTGAGCTATAGCCCCGCTCTTCTCAGCACTCCGAGTTCACCGTGTTCGGTTCACCAGGGCGCCTTGAACGAGAAGAAGCTTAACCGGTGACCAGCCGGAAAAGGAAATCCGTTCAGTCGTCGTCGCCGAGGACCGGTTCCGGCAGTGTCCCGGCGTTGTGCTCCAGCAGCCGCCAGCCGCGCATCCCCTCGCCCAGCACCGACCAGCAGCAGTTCGACAGGCCGCCCAGGGCCTCCCAGTTCTGCGGTTCCAGACCCAGGAACCGGCCGATGGTGGTGCGGATGGTGCCGCCGTGGCTGACCACGACGAGCGTGCCGCCGTCCGGCAGCTTGTCCACGTTCCGCTCGACCACCGGAGCCGCCCGCTCCGCCACCTCGGTCTCCAGCTCGCCGCCGCCGCGCCGTACGGGCTCGCCGCGCTTCCAGGCCGCGTACTGCTCGCCGTACCGCTCGACGATCTCCTCGTGAGTGAGGCCCTGCCAGCTGCCGGCGTAGGTCTCGCGCAGGGCCTCGTCGTGGGCGACCTGCAACCGGGTGATCGCGGCCAGCTCCGCGGCCGTGGCCGACGCCCGCTTCAGGTCGGAGGCGATGATCGCGTCCGGCTTCAGCGCGGCCAGCAGCCGGGCGGCCCGGCGGGCCTGGTTGACGCCGTTGTCGGTCAGATCGATGTCCGTGGAGCCCTGGAACCTGCGCTCCAGATTCCAGGCCGTCTGGCCGTGCCGCCACAGGACGATGCGACGGCCCCGGCCGCCCTTGGTGCCGTTCAGCTCAGCTCTCCGTCCAACTCCCTGGCGGCCTGCTCCTTGGCGTGGTCGGACGCCTTGCCGCGGGTGGCGACCGCGTCGGCCGGCAGCTCCAGCTCGGGGCAGTCCTTCCAGAGCCGCTCCAGCGCGTAGAACACCCGCTCCTCGCTGTGCTGCACATGCACCACGATGTCCACGTAGTCCAGCAGCACCCAGCGGGCCTCGCGGTCGCCCTCGCGGCGTACCGGCTTGACCCCGAGGTCCTTGGTCAGCCGCTCCTCGATCTCGTCGACGATCGACTTGACCTGTCGGTCGCTGGGGGCCGAGGCGAGCAGGAATGCGTCGGTGATCGCCAGCACGTCGCTGACGTCGTACGCGATGATGTCGTGCGCGAGCTTGTCGGCAGCCGCCTGGGCGGCGACGTTGATCAGCTCGATGGAGCGGTCCGTGGCGGTCACAAGCCATGCTTTCGGATCGGGGGCAGGGTACCCGTCAAGGGTCTCACGCCCGGCCGACAGCACCGACCGACGTCTTTCCGGGGCCCGCCCGACGGGCCCCGGAATCCGGCTCTGTTCCCGCGGCCCGGCTATCCGGCCTTGTAGTCCTGGCCCAGGACGACGGTGATGTCCGCGTTGGCCGCTCCCCGGCCCTTCTTCACCGCGCTGTCCTGGAGGCCCAGCGTCTTGGCGACCTCCTTGGCCTTCTCCGCCTGCGCCGCGTCCCCGTAGGTCACCCGGGATGCGGTCTGTGCCGCGCTCGCCGAGCCGCCGTCCACGAAGGTGTACCCGCTGTTGACCAGCGTGACCTGGACGGTGCTCGTGGCCTTCCGGTCGCCGGTGGCGTTCCGGACGCTGACCCTGGGCGCCGCGTCGGGGTCGGTGTTCTTGACCGTCCCGCCCAGCACGTCCTTGACCACGCTGTCCGCGGTGCTCTCACTGAGCGTCCCGTCGGGCTGCACGGGCAGCACCGCGGTCTGGTACGAGCCGTTCTTCGCCTGCTCGGCGAGCTCCGCCAGCGAGGCGCCGAGCTGGGCCTCGGTCAGCGACGGATCCGGAATCTGGTTGAGCGTCTGCACGGTCTTCGTCGCCGCTTCCCGGTCGCTCGAGGTCTTCTTCATCACGGCCTGCATGACCTTGCCGAAACGCAGCAGCTGATCGGTCTGCCGCTCACCGGGCCCGAGGTGAGTGGCGTACGCGACAGCGGCCTGCCCGGACAGTGTCTGCTGCTTCCCCTGCTTGACCAGCGGGTCGTCGCCCTTCTTCGCGCCGGGGACGGTCGCGTCGGTGTCCACGGTGATTCCGCCGATCAGCTCGACGAGGTTCTCCAGGTACGGGGTGTCCAGCCGCCAGCTGCCCTTGATCTCCGCGCCCAGCAGTGTGCCGAGCGCGTCCCGGGTGGGGGTGGTGCCCTCGTCCTCGACCGACTTTCCGAGGGTGGTGCTGCCACCGTCGTCGGTGGCGACCGCCAGGGAGTTCGGCAGCAGGACGGTGGTGCCCTTCTTGGTGGTCTTGTTGTCGACCAGCAGCGCCGTGGAGCTGCGGCCGCCCCTGGTGTCCCGCAGATGCAGCGCGATCACATCGCGTGTCTGCGGGCCGCCGGCCGCGGTGCCGCCGGAATCGAGGGCCGCCAGACCGGGCAGCTTGCCCGCGTACCAGAGGTAGCCGACACCGCCGCCGAGTGCGAGGACGAGGACCACGACGAGGGTGACGACGCGGTTGCGGCCCTTGCGCTTGCGCTCGTCACGCCGTTCGGAGCGGGTCTCAGCGAATTTCAGCCAGTCGATGACGTCGTCGGATTCCTCGTCCGGCTCCTCGATGAACGAGAACTGCTCGGTGCGGTAGTCCGCCGACGGGGAGGGCGCCGCCGGGTCGCGCGGTCCCGCCTGTGCCGGGACCTGCGGCTGCCGGGACTGTGGCGGTGGCTGCTGAGACCGGGCCCGGGACTGCTGCGCCTGCTGCTGGATCGGCTGCTCGTACGTGTCGTACGACTGCTGCTGGGGGATCCACTGCTGCTCATCGATCTGCTGCGGCGGCGGCTGCCGCTGGGCCTGCTGCTGGGCGGCCTGGTGCTGGGCCTGCTGCTGGGCGGCCTGGTGCTGGGCCTGCTGTGCGTACGGGTCGTAGTACGGCTGCCCGTACTGGTCGTACTGCTGCTGCCGCTGCTGGGGCTGGGGCTGGGGCTGGGGCTGGGGTCCGCGCCGCTGAGCCTGCTGCTGTTGCTGCTGGCCCTGCTGCTGCCCGTACTGGTCGTACTGCTGCTGGGGCTGGGGTCCGCGCCGCTGGGCCTGCTGCTGTTGCTGCTGGGCCTGCTGCTGTGCGTACGGGTCGTAGTAGGGCTGCCCGTACTGGTCGTACTGCGGCTGCGGCTGTTGTTGCTGCTGTGCGTACGGGTCGTAGTACTGCTGCGCATACGGGTCCTGGCCGTCCTCGGGCCCACCCTCGGCATAGTGCCGCCCGGAGTGTGCGTCGTTCACCAGTGCCCCTTCCAGTGCCGGACTAGCCGGCGTCGCGGTACAGCCCGCGCTTGTTGATGTAACGCACCACCCCGTCCGGCACCAAGTACCAGACCGGCTCCCCGGCCGCCACCCTGGCCCGGCAGTCCGACGAGGAGATGGCGAGCGCGGGAACCTCGACCAACGAGACCCCGCCGTCCGGCAGCCCGGGGTCGGAGAGCACATGCCCCGGCCGGGTCACCCCGATGAAGTGCGCCAGCGAGAACAGCTCGTCGGCATCCCGCCAGGTCAGGATCTGGGAGAGCGCGTCGGCCCCGGTGATGAAGAAGAGATCGCTGTCGGGGTTCGCGATGTGCAGCTCGCGCAGGGTCTCGATGGTGTACGTCTTGCCACCGCGGTCGATGTCGATGCGGCTGACCGAGAACTGCGGATTGGACGCGGTGGCGATCACCGTCATCAGATAGCGGTCCTCGGCCGGCGACACCTGCTTGTGGCTCTTCTGCCACGGCTGCCCGGTCGGCACGAACACGACTTCGTCGAGGTGGAACTGCCCTGCCACCTCGCTCGCCGCCACCAAGTGGCCGTGGTGGATGGGGTCGAACGTTCCGCCCATCACGCCGAGTCGCCGCTTCGCCGGACCGGTCACAGGCCCTCCCTGCTCTCCCATGCGTGCAGAGCCTACTGTCCCGGTCCGGGAGCCGTCAGTGCCGTCCGCGTCTCAGCGGTCGCGATTGAAGCGGGTGGTGATCCACAGCAGCAGCAGCAGAATGAACAGCGCACCGCCACCGGTCAGGTAGGGATTGAGGCTGGCGTGTTCGCTGCTGTGCTCGCCGCCCTCGGCGGCGAGAGCGACCAGGGCGTTGGCAGTGCTGGGGAGACTCATCGTCGGCAGGCCTATCCAGTTCGTCGTCGGACACGGACGCGTGGCCGGGCCGCGCCCGGCCCGGCGCCCTCATCGTAAGCGGGCCCCACGGGCAACCTCACGCCGACTCCGTACGTCCTACCGGTCACCGCCCCCGTAGCCCCGGAGCAGGAACCATGCGAGCAGGGCCGCGCCCACCACGGAGACGACGAGCGTACGCAGCAGCGCCCCGGGCCGGCCTGGTCCGCGGCCGCCGCGAGCAGGGCGGGGAAGTCCGATATGTCTCCACGGTAACCACGCCGGAAGCAGCGCTTAGGCTGGGGTCCGCAGGGGGACGGGCTACAGCCGGGCCGACAAGGGGGTCACGATGACCGACAGCAGCCACGAGCAGATGCCGAGCCGTCAGCGCAGGCGGTTCCCGGGGATCTCCTCCCGGGCGTACGAGCATCCCGCCGACCGCTCCGCGCTGATCGCGCTGCGCAGGCTGAGCGGCTTCGACACCGTCTTCAAGGCGCTGAGCGGGCTCCTGCCGGAGCGGAGCCTGCGGCTGCTGTTCCTGTCCGACTCGGTACGGGTCGGCGAGCAGCAGTTCGCACACCTCAACACCATGCTGCGGGACGCCTGCTACATCCTGGACCTGGAGAAGGTCCCGCCGATGTACGTCACCCAGGACCCGCAGCCGAACGCCATGTGCATCGGCCTGGACGAACCGGTCATCGTCGTCACGACCGGCCTCGTCGAGCTGCTGGACGAAGAGGAGATGCGGGCGGCGGTCGGCCACGAGGTGGGCCACGCGCTGTCCGGGCACTCCGTCTACCGCACGATCCTGCTCTTCCTCACCGGAATCGCGCTGAAGGTCGCCTGGATCCCGCTGGGCAATATCGCCGTGATGGGGATCGTGACGGCGCTGCGCGAGTGGTTCCGCAAGTCGGAGCTGTCCGCGGACCGGGCCGGGCTGCTGGTCGGTCAGGACCTCCAGGCGTCGATGCGGGGCCTGATGAAGATCGCGGGCGGCAACCATCTGCACGAGATGAACGTGGACGCCTTCCTGGAGCAGGCCGAGGAGTACGAGGCGGGCGGTGACCTGCGGGACTCCGTACTGAAGATCATGAACGTGCTGCCCCGCAGCCATCCCTTCACGACCGTGCGGGCCGCCGAGCTGAAGAAGTGGGCGGCGGGCCGCGACTACCAGCGGATCATGGACGGTCACTATCCGCGGCGGGACGAGGACAAGGACACCTCGGTCGGTGACTCGTTCAAGGAGCATGCGAACCACTACGCCGAGACGGTGCGCACCAGCAAGGACCCGCTGATGGGGCTCGTCAGGGACATCGCGGGCGGTGCGGGAGACCTGGGCGGGAGACTGCGGGACGTCTTCACGGGCGGACCCGGTGAGCGCCCGGGCGACGACCGTCCCGGCGGCGACCGTCCCGGCGGCGACCGGCCCGGCGACGACCGGCCCGGCGATGGCGCTACGGGCTCGGCAGGGCGTTAGGCGCCAGCTCCCCGCACAGTGAGGCGGTCGTCCGGCCCGGCGCGTAGGGATTCGTACCCGCCGGGCTGTCCGACTTGGCGCTCTCCCCCGCCAGCAGCGGCCGCAGCCACCCGGCGGCGTTCGCGGCGCAGGTCTCCGGGCCCGCCTGGACGGATGTCTGGACCATCTCCAGGCGGTGATCGCGCAGGTCGTCGCGGTCGAAGCGCATACGGACCTCACGGCGCACGGTGAACAGCGAGGCATCGCCGGCGTGGCCGTTCCCCGCGTCGGCCGGGCGCAGCGCATAGACGGATGTGTGGTCGCCGCTGACCTCCAGCTGGTCGGGCCCGGCCTCGGAGACGGCGAGGGTGCCGTGCACCCGGATGCCCTGGTCCGCCAGGGCCACCCGGGAGGGGTCGAAGCGGACGAGCCAGCCGGTGGCCGCGTACCGGCCGTCGTTGGCGGGCCGCTCCAGGCTGCGGTCGAACTGTCCGAGCTGGGTCGGGTCGATCAGTACGCGCACGGACCGTACGGCGCCGCCGGTGAGGGCGTCCGGGTCGAGGGCGGACCGCACGATGTACTCCTTGGCGGAGACGAGCGCGGCCATCACCTGGCTCTCGGAGAAGTTCTGGGTGGCGCGGACGGCGGGCAGGGTGACCCCCTCCGCGCCTGCCTTGTACTGCGCGGCCGGGCTGTGCTCGAAGAGATCTGCGGGCGTCCCGCCGGGCACGGGCCCGCGCGGGGCCAGCGGTATCAGCGTGACGCGCAGTGGCTCGGCCACCTGCGCGCCCGGCTGCTGGTAGGGGTGGCGTATGCCCATGTAGATGGCCGTGGCGAAGGCCAGGGCTATGAGTGTGACCAGGATCAGGGCCTGCCGGCCCCCTCCGCTGCGCGCCCAGGCCCTGCGGCTGCGGACGGCCGGCGCGTGGTCGTCCAGCCGCTCCTGCGCGGAGAACTCCTGGAGCCGGGCAGCACGGACGAACGACTCGTCGAAGACGACGGATCGGTACTCGTCCTCTCCACCTCCCGGAACGCCCTCGGGTGTCCCCTCAGGTGGCTCTCCAGGCCCCGCCATACCAACAGAGTAGGTCGGAAGACATCCGGGTAAACGCGCCGCTGCACCACAACTTCTGATATCGAGTCAGCAGTTCGGTCAGTACGCGCGCGGCACCGCGGCAGCGGTCGGTGCGGCGGAGTCGGCCGAGGCCGAAGGCAGCGCACCGGGCCGGCCGGTGAGCTGGCCCACCTGGGGTCCGTCCACCCCGCTGGTGGCGGGTGCCGGCGGCGGCTCCTGCCGGCTGCCCGCAGCTCCACGGTAGACCGCGGCGAAGGCGAGCGCGACCATACCGATGCCCATCAGAACGGCGAGCACCCAGGCCACGGGGCGGTGCCAGCGGGCGTGCCCGCGGTACGGGCCCAGGGCGCGGCCATAGGTGCCGTACGGCCCGTAGCCATCGCCGTCCCGGTCCGGGTCGAAGCCGTCGACGTCCTCGAATGCGAAGTCCGGATCGCTGGGGTCGTACCCGTCGTCGTAGAACTCCTCATCGGCCGGTCCGGAGCCCGTTCGGGTCCTGCCTGCCTCGGCCTCCGCGCGTGCCTCGGCGGCGGCGAGCATCCGCTCGATCGCCGTGGGCTCATGGATCCGCGCGGACCGTACGAAGTCCTCGTCGAAGACCACGGAGGCGAACTCTTCGTCCGCTGCCCCGTGGCTCTGGCTGTCGGGTTCATCGCCGTCCGGGAACGGCCTGCCCCCCACGTCGTCCGGCACCCGTCCAGAGTACGGCCGCCCGGACCTTTTGGGCAGGGAGAGACCAAAATCCGGGACCGCCGATCGCGGTCAGCGGCTGCGCCGCGCCGCCTTCCGGGGGCCGCGTGGACCGTCCCCCGGAAGGGCGCGGCATGTCACCGGGTGTGGCCGTCGCCCGTGACCACGTACTTGGTGGAGGTCAGCTCCGGCAGGCCCATCGGGCCGCGGGCGTGCAGCTTCTGCGTCGAGATGCCGATCTCGGCGCCGAAGCCGAACTGGCCGCCGTCGGTGAAGCGCGTGGAGGCGTTCACGGCGACCGTGGTGGAGTCCACCAACTGGGTGAACCGGCGGGCAGCGGCCTGCGAGGTGGTGACGATCGCCTCGGTGTGGCCGGAGGACCACAGCCGGATGTGCGCGACGGCGGCTTCCAGGGAGTCGACGACGGCGGCGGCGATGTCGTACGAGAGGTACTCGGTCTCCCAGTCCTCCATCGTGGCCGGGACCACGGTCGCCTTCGTCCCGGCCTGCTCGGCGACGGCCGCCACTCGCTCGTCGGCGTGCACCGTCACCCCGGACTCGGCCAGCGCCTGGAGGGCGCGCGGCAGGAACTCCGCGGCGATGTCCTGGTGAACCAGGAGGGTCTCGGCCGCGTTGCAGACGCTGGGGCGCTGCGCCTTGGAGTTGATCAGGATGTCGACGGCCATGTCGAGATCGGTCTGCGCGTCCACGTACACATGGCAGTTGCCGGTACCGGTCTCGATGACCGGGACGGTCGACTCCTCGACGACGGTACGGATCAGCGAGGCCCCGCCGCGCGGGATCAGCACATCGACCATGCCGCGGGCACGCATCAGTTCGCGGACGGAATCGCGGCTCTCGCCGGGGACCAGCTGTACGGAGTCGGCTGGCAGCCCCGCCCCGCCGATGGCGTCCCGCAGAACCGTGACCAGAGCCTTGTTGGAGGAGTACGCCGAGGAGGAGCCGCGCAGCAGCACCGCGTTGCCGGACTTCAGGCAGAGGGCGGCGGCGTCGACGGTGACGTTGGGCCGGGCCTCGTAGATGATCCCGACCACGCCGAGCGGCACGCGGACCTGGCGCAGGTCGATGCCGTTGGGGAGCGTGGAGCCGCGCACGACCTCACCGACCGGGTCGGGCAGCGTCACGACGTCGCGCACGTCGGAGGCGATGGCCCGGACCCGCTCGGGGGTCAGGGTGAGCCGGTCGATGATCGCCTCACTGGTGCCTGCGGCGCGGGCACGGTCGACGTCCTCGGCGTTGGCCTCGACGATCTCCTTGGTCCGCACCTCCAGGGCGTCGGCGATCGCCAGCAGCGCATCGTCCTTGACTGCCCGAGGCAACGGCGCCAGATCGGCGGCCGCGCCCCGGGCCCGGTAGGCCGCGAGGATGACCGGGGACTTCGGCGTGGGGTCTGCCAGGGGCGAGGGGAAATCACTGCTCATGCAGGCAGCCTACTGAGCCTCCGGCCGGGACCCACCCGATATCCCGCTCTGCGAGACGGCCCGCGGGCCGCTGGGGTATTGAGCAGAGCCGGCGAAACGCCCGGAAGCCCCGCCCAGGGCCTCCGGCTGCCGGCCTGTCCACACCCGGCGGGACGGGGGCGGACGTGGGCGGACGGGCCGGGCATACGGGCCGGGTCGCGCTCAGTACGGGCCTTCAATGCGGTCCTCTGTACGGGCCCTCAGCACGGAGTCCGCCGGTACGGGCCCTCAGTACGGGTGCACGCCCACCGGCGCCGCAGGTGGCGGCCCGTAGCCCTCGGCGATGCGCTGGTGGTAGGTCTCCCGGTCGATGACCTCCAGGCCGACGATTTCCCAGGGAGGAAGCTTGGCCGTGGCCCGGTGTTCGCCCCACAGGCGGAGGGCGACCGCCGCCGCATCGTGCAGGTCGCGCGCCTCCTCCCAGTAGCGGATCTCGGCGTGGTCGTTCGCGTAGCGGCTGGTCAGCAGGAAGGGATGGTCGTGGTCGAGCTGTTCGAGGCCACGCCGGACCTCCTTCAAGGGAGCCTCGGCGCCCGAGACGCAGAGTGTGATGTGCCACAGCCGGGACGCCTCGCGTTCCGCAGGCGCCCGCACACGCTCCGGTTCCGTCCCGTCGGCGGTCTCCGGCCGTTCGGCCCGGTCGCCCGTACCGACGCTGGCCAAGGCCCGCGTCGCCGTCTCTCGGGGCCGCGTCCCTGGGCGCCCTCGTCTCACCGCCGGCCTCCTGACATGCGTAGGGCTCCGCTCACGCGCGGGCAGAGCCGTGTGATGCTGTCGTCCGCGGAGCACCGCTGCCCTGGCGGTGTCCGTGCATCAAAGTTGACCAGTCCGCGGGCCGCCTTCGGGCGGTTTTCCACAAGGTCTCCGTTGAAAGGCTGGACTTTCCGCCGTTCCTGCACGTAAAGAGATTCGTCAGTGGCCCAGCACGACGAGATCGTCACGGTGCACGATCTCCCGCTCGTATGCGGGGCCGAGCTCGCGGGCCAGATCCCGGGTGGAGCGGCCGAGCAGCCGGGGGATCTCCTTGGCGTCGAAATTGACCAGCCCGCGGGCGACCGCCCGCCCCTCGGTGTCGCGCAGCTCGACCGGGTCGCCCGCTGCGAAGTCGCCCTCGACCGAGGCGATTCCGGCCGGCAGCAGCGAGCTGCCCCGCTCGACCACGGCGCGTACGGCCCCCTCGTCCAGCGTCAGCGAGCCGCGCGGGGTCGAGGCGTGGGCGAGCCACAGCAGCCGGTCGGCGGAGCGCCGGCCGGTCGGGTGGAAGTACGTGCCGCCGGCCCGGCCCGCCAGAGCGTCCGCCACCCGCGTGGCGGAGGTGAGGACCACCGGGATGCCGGCCGCGGCGGCGATCCGGGCCGCCTCGACCTTGGTGACCATGCCGCCGGTGCCGACCCCGGCCTTGCCCGCACTGCCGATCGAGATGCCCGCGATGTCCTGGGGGCCCGCGACCTCGGGGATCCGGGAGGCGCCGGGGCTGCTGGGATCACCGTCGTACAGCCCGTCGACGTCCGAGAGCAGGACCAGCAGGTCTGCGCGGACGAGATGGGCGACGAGCGCGGCGAGCCGGTCGTTGTCGCCGAACCGGATCTCGTCGGTGGCGACGGTGTCGTTCTCGTTCACGACCGGCAGGGCGCCCATGGCGAGCAGCTTGTCCAGCGTGCGGTAGGCGTTGCGGTAGTGCGCCCGGCGGCTGGTGTCGTCGGAGGTGAGCAGCACCTGCCCGACACGGACCCCGTACCGGGCGAAGGACGCGGTATAGCGGGCGACGAGCAGCCCCTGGCCGACGCTTGCCGCGGCCTGCTGCCGGGCGAGGTCGCGGGGGCGGCGCTGGAGGCCCAGCGGAGCCAGTCCGGCGGCGATGGCGCCGGAGGAAACCAGGACGATCTCCCGCTCTCCGCCGCTGCGGACCTTGGCCATCACATCAACGAGCGCGTCCACCCGGTCGGCGTCGAGGCCGCCCGCCGCGGTGGTCAGGGACGACGAGCCGACCTTGACCACGATCCTGCGGGCCCCCGCGACCCCGTCCCGTACGGCTGCTGAGCCTGCTGCCCCTGACACCCTGTGTCCCCACTGATCGATCGGTCTCTCCGCCTCGCAATCTACGTCAGCGCGGGGCAGCGGCGCCGGGCCGTCCCGGTCGGTGGACCACCGGCACCGTCCGCGGACCACCCGGCGCTGCCGGTGGTCCGTCCGCGCTACGGACAGGCGCCGAGTGGCGTTGCACACATTCGGCTATTCGGTTCACCACCTATGGCCCCATTAGTAGTGATAGCGGTCACGGCAGATTGTCATCCGGGCGGCGCACGCCATACGGTCAGTGGTCGACCTGCACAGCTGCCGCCCTTCCTGGGCTCCGGCTCCAGGCCCCCAGCCGCCCCCACTCGGCCCGCCCCCATCCGATCGCTTCCCCCGCCAGGAGCCCAGCCCGTGCCCTCAGCCGGACTCGCCCCCCGTCGCGTCGTGCAGCTCGTCACGCTGTTCGCGATGTTCGCGGCCTTCACGGCCCAACTCGCGGGCGCACTGCTGCCCAATGTGCCGACTTTCGTCGCCGCCTCCGCGGCGGGCCTCACGCTCGATCTCTATTTGCAGCGCAAGCAGCCCGGGCTGCTCTCGCTGCTGGGGAAGATCCGGTTCGACGTCACCGTGCGACAGCTGTTGCGCGACATGCTGATCCTGGTCGGGCTGTTGCGCATCGACGGCATCAACCCGCTGGAGGAGCAGTCACCGATCACCGTCGCGCTGCTCGCCTTCTACGCACTGCACTTCGTGTGCCAGGCGGTCGCCGTGATGGTGCGGCGCAGCCGGACGCTGCCGATCACCACCCGCAACATCGACGCCTCGGAGCTCGGCCTCACCCCCGCACCGCCGCGCATCCTCTCGCGCCGCCCCGGCCACCGGCTGCTGAACTTCTCCGTGCCGGCCACGGCGGGACTGATGCTGACGGCGATCACCGGGGACGCGACCTGGGCCGGCGTCGGCCTCGGCATCGCGCTGGCTCTCGTCTTCGCCGGGACCGTCCACCTCGCGGGCTGGCTGCTGCCGGCCAAGCGGACCGCGAACGAGCGGAAGGCCCTGGAGTGGCTCGACGCCTGGCTGGCGGAGTACCGGCCGACCGTCGGGATGTACTTCTCCGGCGGCACCACGTCCGCGTACCAGGCGAACATGTGGCTCTCCACGCTCGCCTCCCTCGACGGCAAGCCGATCATCGTGCTCCGCGAGCGCTTCATGGTGCAGAAGATCGACGCGACGGATGTGCCGATCATCTGCATCCCCAAGGTCGCGCATCTGATGCAGCTGGAGCACTCGACGCTGAAGGTGCTGCTGCACCCGGCGAACTCCGGCAAGACCTCGCAGGTACTCCGCATCCCGTCGATCAAGCACGCGTTCATCAACCACGGTGAGAGCGACAAGCTCTCCAGCTGCAACCCGTACGCCAAGGCGTACGACGAGGTGTGGGTGGCCGGCCCGGCCGCGCGCGAGCGGTACCAGTTCGCCGACATCGGCGTCGACGACTCGGACGTCGTCGAGGTGGGCCGCCCGCAGCTGGCGCCCATCCGGCCGTTCGCGGGCGCCCCAACAGGCGAGTGGACCACCGTTCTGTACGCCCCCACCTGGGAGGGCTGGGACGGACAGCCGGGCAACACCTCGGTGATCCTCGCCGGCGAGAACATCGTCCGCGAGTTGCTCGCCGACCCCAAGGTGCGACTGCTCTACAAGCCGCACCCGATGACCGGTTCCGTCGATGTCCGCGCGGGCAGCGCCAACGAGCGCATCAAGGCAATGATCGTCGAGGCGAACTCCCGGCGCGAGGGCGCCCGTCCGGGCCCGGAGGCGGCTGCCGAACTCCAGCGCCGCACCGCCGAGCTGGACCGGCTCACCAGCACCGCGTTCCGGCCCAGCGCCGACGAGATCGAGCGGATGCTGCTCCAGGGCTCCCCGGAGAACGAGCGCGCCGCCGAGGTCGCCGCGGCCACCGCCGCCTGGGAGTCCGCGTACTGGGCCTCCTTCCCCGAGTGGGAGCACCAGATCATCACCACCGCGCGCCCGGCGATCTACACCTGCTTCAACCAGGCCGATCTGCTGATCAGCGATGTGTCCAGCGTCGTCTCGGACTATCTGACCAGTGAGAAGCCGTACGCCGTCGCGAATACCAGCGGGATGGCGGAGGACGAGTTCCGGGCCGGGTTCCCGACCGTACGGGCCGCGACGATCCTCGGGCCCGACGCGGAGGGCGTACCGGCGCTCATGGAGACCGTACGCAACCCCGAGAAGGACACCCTCGCCGCGGCCCGCGCCGAGCTGAAGGAGCACCTGCTCGGTCCCTCCGACCCGCCGTCCCTGGTGCGCTTCGACGCCGCCGCGCTCGCCCTGTCCGCGAAGGCCGACGAGCGCCGGGCCCGGATGGCCGCCCGGCTGGGGAACGAGATTCCGGCGCAGCGCGAGAACGCCGAGGAGGCGGAGGCCGAGATGTCCGAGGAGCAGCGGGAGTTGGAGCCGAACGGCGCCTCGGAATCGGAAGAGGACACGATGACCGCGTAGCACCGCACGCGGATACGGAACGGGCCCCGGAGGCATCGCCTCCGGGGCCCGTTCCGTCGCTGCTGCCGCGTGCCTCGGACGAGACCGTGCGACTCAGTCGAAGGGGTCGAACCCGTCGTACGCCTGCTGCGCCTCATCGCGCTCGGCGTCGCGTTCGCGGCGCCGCTGAGCCGCGGGGCGCGGGGCCTCGAAGCGGTGGTCCTCGCCGCGACGGCCGAGCATCTCCGCGCCCGCCGCCAGCGTCGGCTCCCAGTCGAAGACGACCGCGTCCTCGGCGCCGCCGATGACGACCTCGTCCCCGCTGCGCGCACCCGCCTTCATCAGCGCCTCCTCGACGCCGAGGCGGTTCAGCCGGTCCGCGAGGTAGCCGACGGCCTCGTCGTTGGAGAAGTCGGTCTGGTGGACCCAGCGTTCGGGCTTCTCGCCCAGCACCCGGTAGAACTCCTCCTCGGCGGTGACCGTGAAGCCGGCGTCGTCCACCGCCTTCGGGCGGATGACGATCCGGGTCGACTCGTCCTTGGGCTTGGCGGCCCGTGCCTCGGCGACGATCCCGGCGAGCGCGTAGGAGAGTTCCTTCAGGCCCAGCCGGGAGACCGCGGAGACCTCGAAGACCTGGTAGCCGCGGGCTTCCAGATCCGGGCGGATGATGTCGGCGAGGTCCTGGCCGTCGGGGATGTCGACCTTGTTGAGGACGATCAGCCGAGGGCGGTCGTCCAGGCCGCCGTACTGCGCCAGCTCCGCCTCGATCACATCGAGGTCGGAGGCCGGGTCGCGCTCGGACTCCAGCGTCGCGCAGTCCAGTACGTGCACCAGCACCGAGCAGCGCTCGACGTGGCGCAGGAACTCCAGGCCCAGGCCCTTGCCCTCGCTGGCGCCCGGGATCAGCCCGGGGACGTCCGCGATGGTGTAGACGGTCGAACCGGCGGTCACCACGCCGAGGTTGGGCACCAGAGTGGTGAAGGGGTAGTCGGCGATCTTCGGCTTGGCGGCCGACAGCACCGAGATCAGCGAGGACTTGCCGGCGCTGGGGTAGCCCACCAGCGCGACGTCCGCGACGGTCTTGAGCTCCAGGACGATATCGCCGGAGTGGCCGGGCTCGCCCAGCAGCGCGAAGCCGGGGGCCTTGCGGCGGGCGGAGGCCAGCGCGGCGTTGCCGAGGCCGCCACGGCCGCCCTGGGCGGCGATGAACGTGGTGCCCTGGCCGACCAGGTCGGCGAGGACATCGCCCTGCTTGTCGAGGACGACGGTGCCGTCCGGGACCGTCAGGACCAGGTCGCTGCCGTCCTTGCCGGAGCGGTTGCCGCCCTCGCCGGGCTTGCCGCTGGTGGCCTTGCGGTGCGGGGAGTGGTGGTACTCGAGGAGCGTGGTGACCGACTGGTCGACGACCAGGATCACATCGCCGCCACGGCCGCCGTTGCCGCCGTCCGGGCCGCCGAGCGGCTTGAATTTCTCCCGGTGCACGGAGGCGCAGCCGTGGCCTCCGCTACCCGCGGCGACATTCAGCTCGACGCGGTCCACGAAGGTGGTCATACGGATTGCCTCCAGATACGTACGGAATCTTCTACGGCGTAACACGCCGAGGGCGGACCCGCTTCCCCGTCCCCGGGAAAGAGCGGTCCGCCCTCGGAAAGGTGTTACGTCGTGCCGGTGCTGCTGCGCTGTCCAGTCAGGACTATCCCTGGAGCGTCAGCGGCGGCTGAAATTACTCAGCGACCGGGACGATGTTCACGACCTTGCGACCACGGCTGGTGCCGAACTCGACCGCGCCGGCGGCGAGGGCGAACAGCGTGTCGTCGCCTCCACGGCCGACACCCGAGCCCGGGTGGAAGTGGGTGCCGCGCTGGCGGACCAGGATCTCGCCGGCGTTGACGACCTGACCGCCGAAGCGCTTCACGCCGAGCCGCTGAGCATTGGAGTCGCGACCGTTCCGAGTGGACGATGCGCCCTTCTTGTGTGCCATCTCTCCTCAGTCCCTTACTTCGCAGCCGTGGGGATGCCGGTGATCTTCAGCGCCGTGTACTGCTGGCGGTGACCCTGGCGCCGGCGGTAGCCGGTCTTGTTCTTGTACCGAAGGATGTCGATCTTGGCACCCTTGTGGTGGTCCACGACCTCGGCCAGGACCTTGATACCGGCCAGCACCCACGGGTCGCTGGTCACGGTGTCGCCGTCGACCACGAGCAGGGTCGAGAGCTCGACCGTGTCGCCCACGTTGTTCGTGGAAAGCTTGTCTACCTCAACGATGTCGCCCACAGCCACTTTGTGCTGGCGACCACCGCTGCGCACGATTGCGTACACGCGGATCTCACTCTCTCGCTCGGAACGGGACCCTTGATGCCAGCCGCTCACACGGGCTCGCGGCAGTCCGTGATATCCGGGAGGACGAGCGGCCTCTCCCGGCGAACCGGGAGGGAATTGCTCAGGGGTTCGGCGTACAGACGCCGACGGTCAAGATTACGGAACCTGAACCGGGGGGTCAAACCGGGTCCCCGCCGGGAGGCCGCCGCACACCGGCCTCTCCACACAAGGCGGCCCGGCGGACCGCCACGGCTGGGACACACCCCGGCCGGGACGACGCGCGAGCACCGCTGCGCGTTCCCGCGGGCGTAGGACCCGTCGGTGCCCCGCCCCCTTGCCGGGGGC
>NZ_JBEXKU010000126.1:0-15863 GCF_040609575.1 Streptomyces sp. NPDC004647
CGGCGGCCGGATCGTCTTCGAGGGCACCCCCGCCGACCTCGTCGCCACCCGCTCCACCCTCACCGGCGAGCACCTCGCGGCCTACGTCCGCACCTAACCCAGCCCCTCACGGACACCGTAAGACGCGTTCTCTCATCCGTTTCGACTCGTCCCGACCGGTAAAGGGGAGTGTTCAACAGGGTCGAGTAGGCATTCATCTTTCTCTTGTTCGCGTTCGCTGTCGGGGTCATGTTCGGCAGCCCGCCAGCGATGCTCTACTTCGTGTTTCTGCTGTGCATCCGGGGGGCGGCTGCCGTGGCGGCTCGGCCACTTCCTGGACGCCTGCTACCAGCTGGGCATCCTGCGCGCAGCCGGGGCGGCCTGGTAGTTCCGCCACCGTGAACTCCAGGACCACCTCGCTACCCGCGCCGTCCCCCCGCAGCACTCCTGAGAGAGACGGCGATGGTGTCCGCCCGTCCGGCATCCCGGGAAGTGCGGCGGGCCCTGGTTCGCTCGATCGTGTCGCGCTCGATTCACCGATGGCGCCACACCTGTTGCACCCGATAACGTCGGCAGCACTGGCGCTGAGTTGCACAGAAACCCGCTACTTTGCCTCGCGCGACACCGCCCCCTGGAGAACTCCTGGCGATTCGGGATACGACCTTGATCGGCGGGGTAGGCGCCGCCTCCGGTATCCCGCCGTCGACCGGCCGGTCCACGACGCGCCCCTTCGCCGGCCGGGGCCTGCGCGTGCTTCAGGGCCATCCGCCCGGCCGGAACCGAGTCGATGCCCTGGGACTCAAGCCCCGTGTGCGCGTCGTCCTGGAGCAGGTCCTCCAGCTCGCTCCAGGAGGGGTGCGTGCTGACGAAGACGGCCAGCGTGAGCTCGTGCTCCCGCAGCCGGGCCAGGCCGGCGGCCTGCTGGGCGGTGTACGCGGGCGAATCGGGGCGAGTGCACAGGGGCGCCACCCCGCCACGGAAAAGCCGGGCATCGGCTCGGCAGACCACGGCAACTGTGCACACAACGCCGAAAGCTCAGCTCGTGCCTGGTGGAGCTCCTGCTGAGCTGCGAGGAGGTCCTCATCGAAGAGAAGGGGTCGGCCACGCAGGCAATAGTAAATCTGTTCGATTTTAGGGTTTCAGAGACGGTGCACCACTGCCGTATCGTGATGTGACTTAGCGCTTCAGTTGGCGAGTTGAGTGTTGTGGTTGGCGAGCGAGCTGATCTCGCCCCCCTACACGCAAGTTCTCGCCGCCCGAATCAACCGAGACGCCGCAGCCCAACCCACCCGGGGTCATGGCGCATGAGCACACAAGGCTCACGTGTCGGGGTGTCGTTAAGACTCCGCGTCAGGACGGGCGAGGACGCAGAACTCGTGGCCCTCCGGGTCGGCCAGGCACGTCCACGGGACGTCGCCCTGGCCGAGGTCGAGGTCGGTGGCGCCGAGGGCCCGCAGCCGGGCCACCTCCGCTGCTTTGTCGTCACCGGGGTCCGGCACCAGGTCAAGATGGACGCGGTCTGGCACGGTCTTCACGCCAGTGCGGAGGAACTCGAGATACGGGCCGACACCCTTGGCGGAGCGCCACACCGCATGATCGTCAGTCACCTCGTGCAGGGTCCAGTCCATCGCCTCGTCCCAGAACCTGGCCATGGCCCGCGGATCCGCGCAGTCGACCACCACCCGGGCGATCGGCCCGGTGTCCCGGTAGATCTCCCGAGGCTCCAGCACGCAGAACTCGTTGCCCTCCGGGTCGGCGAGGACCGTCCACGGCACTTTGCCCTGGCCCACGTGGGCGGGCGTCGCACCGAGAGCCTGGAGGCGCGCGACCAACTCCGCCAGATGGGCCGCAGAGGTGGTGGCGAGATCGAGGTGCACACGGTTCTTTGTTGTCGTCTTGGGTTCCGGGACGGCAATGACGTCGACGCAGACGGTGACCGGGTCCAGCCAATCGAAGCCGACGGGTTTAACGGCGGTCGCGCCGGATCCCTCGCTGGAAACACCCCAGCCGAGCGCCTCCGCCCAGAACCGGCCGACCGCCGAGTCATCAAGAGCCTTGATGTTCACCAGAACAGGTCGCAGTGTCATGCCCGCGATCCTATGCACCCTGAGTTTGGACCAGCTACTCCCGTGCTGGCTCGGCGCCGCCGTATTCGTCGTGCCAGTTCCACCATTCGTACGGCGGGGTTTGGGGGTAGCCCTCAGGCGAGTCCTCCCATTCTTCCTGCCGCCCGAGCGCGGTCATGTCGAGGTAGCTCCAGGTGCTCCCCAATGCCTCGTCGCCGCGGGCGTTGATGAAGTAGGTGCGGAACACGCTCTCGCCATCGCGGATGAACGCGTTCGTGCCGTGCCACTCGTCCACGCCGAAGTCGGTGTCGAACTCGTCGGTGATGGTGTACCAGGGCATCGTCCAGCCCATCCGCGCCTTCACACGCTCGATGTCCGGCTGCGGCGCGCACGAGACGAAGACGAGAGTGGTGTCGCGGGCATTCAGATGGGCGAGGTCGGCGACATGATCGGCCACCATGGAACAGCCGACGCACGCGTGGTCTGGCCAGCCGGTCACGCCGGGCTCGAAGAAAGCGCGGTAGACGATCAGCTGACGACGGCCCTCGAACAGGTCAAGCAGGCTCGCCTTATCCTCAGGTCCGTCGAACGCATAGTCTTTCTCCACCGCCATCCACGGCATCCGCCGGCGCTTCGCGGCCAGCCCGTCCCGGGCGCGGGTCAGCTCTTTCTCCTTCACGAGCAGCTGCTGGCGCGCTGCCTCCCACTCCCGCGGCGTGACGATCGGGGGTGTCTTCATTGTGACGTCCACCTTCCAGTTCGGTCCGAGCTCATTCGGGTGTGAGCTGGACGCCGCTCAGCAGGACCCTCTGCGTCCAGGGTCGGCCGCCACTGACGCGGGCGCACGCCGATGCGCAAATAATCGATCATATGACCTAATTAGCGCATGGCTCCAACGCGCTTCCCCGACGACCTGGTCCGCCTCCAGCACGAGCTGACCAGCCGTGGCTGAGCCCTTCGTCTGACGCTGAGCGGTCGAGTCGGCGGGTTGAGATCTCCCATCGCCGCCCACACCCAGCTCCGGCTCGCCAGGCCCTTCACCCTGGATCTGCGCCCCCCTGGGAGAAGCCGGCCGCACCCGGCCGGCTCACCCCTGCTGGGGTCCGACGGACGTTTCGGAACATTCGCGCCACCATGCCCTGCCCCGACAGAGCACCGAATCCCACCGGCCGGGCCCCGGACGGCCACCCGGCGAGAGGAACAGGCGTCGGGCACCCCGCTCGGGCGTCCCCGGCCCGGTCCGCGACGCCGTCACGCCCTTCGCCCGTCCCCGTCGGCTGAGTCCCGCAGGGCCTGCATGCCCTCCTGGACGTCGGTGACGGATTCCGCGGCCCGGTCCAGGACCCGCCGGGCGCCCTGGGCATCACCGCGTTCGAGATACAGGTGGGTGCTGGCGAGGAGCGCCCGCGACGTGCGGGCACCGAATCCTTCCCCGCGCTGTTCCTACGGTGCTGTTGTGGCCTCGGAGTATTTCTTGATGAGTTCGTAGGAGTGAATGCGGTCGCGGAGGTCGTAGACGGGTGTGGTCAGCATCAGTTCGTCTGCTCCGGTCTCACCAACCAGTTGCGTGAGCCGGTGTACGACGGCCTTGGGGGTCCCGACGGCTTGCTGTGCACGGAAGCCGGCCAGCGCCTGTCGCTCCTTCGCCGTGAAGGGGTGGGTGGCCGCCTCCGCGGGCGTGGGGAAGGGTGTCTCACTCAATCCTTTGAGGAGCCCGGCTTTGACGACGTCCATCGGTCCGACTCGCCACGCGGCTTCTTCTTCCGTCTCGGCACACACCGCCTGCACGCACAACAGCACCCGAGGTTGCTCGCACCAACGGGACGGGGTGAACGCCGCCCGGTAACGTTCCAGGGCCGCGAGGGTGTTGTCCGGCCGGATGTGGTGGGCGATGGCGATCGGCAGGCCGAGTCCCGCGGCGAGAGCGGCACCTGCGGTGCTGGAGGCCAGCAGCCATGGTTCCGGCAGCGGGCCGAGTGCGACTTCGTCGACCAGAAAGGAGAGGATCGCGGCTACGTCGCCTTGGTACTCCGCATCCGTCGCCGGTCCGGCTCCGCGGCGAAGTGCCCGGGCGGTGGCCTCGTCAAAGGTGCCAGGACCGCGGCCGATGCCCAAGTCGATGCGGTCCCGGTGCAAGGCGGCCAGCGTTCCGAACTGCTCCGCCAGCGTGATGGGTGCGTGGTTGGGGGCCAGTACTCCGCCCGAACCGAGACGGATGACCGCGGTCGAAGCGGCAGAGTGCGCGGTCAACACGACTGGTGGGAACGCGCCGATCGCGGGCGAGTGGTGATGCTCGGCGTACCAGATCCGGTGGTAGCCCAGCCGTTCCAGTCCCTGTGCGAAGGCCGCGGTGTTCCGCAGGGTATCCACGGCTCGGGCGTCCGTTTGGACCATCGCGATTTCCAGCGCTGAAAGAGGTATATCGACCATGTCGTCAGCATAGAGATCATGCGTTCGGCGAGGGGAGCGATGATCTTTTTCGCGCCACGGAGCTAGGGACGCCCGGTCCGGCAAGCCCGGGGGTTCGGAAAACAGGTTCTGAGCGTCGGCCGTTCGACTCTCGCTCTGATCACCGTCATCGCCGTTGCCGTGGGCGGGTGGGCCGCAGGACGTCGCCGATCAGCTGCAACAACTCTGTCCCGTCGTCAGGGACTCGGCGCGACAGCAGGCGTTCGCCGTGCTCGTCGATCACCACACAGTGGTGATGTTCCTTGCCGATGTCCAACCCGGCCCAGATCTGGGGCACGGTCACCTCCGCCAAGCTCGTCGTCGTGATCAACCCGCAGGCGACCTCGCCGGCACTGTCCTACAAAGCGATCGAGTCGCATATCCCAATCAGCGGTCGAGTCGTCGCGCGGCTCCGGGCGGCCAAGTTTTTGAAGCCATTGGACGGCGACAGGTACTGAGCCATAGCCGGAGCCCCTGGGCCCCGCCAGTCCTACGAACGACCGGCTCGGACGCACCCCTGAAACGTAGGACAGGTACTCAGTGCTGTGCGATGGCCGGCAGTTCGTGGTTCACGCGCAGGGCGAGGTGGTCCAGGAAGGTGGCGTGGAGGAAGCGGTAGCTGTTCCCGACCCGGTTGAGCAGGACGCGGTCGTCAACGGAGGCGAGGAAGCCGCACAAGCTGCGTACGCCGATGAGCCAGGCCACCGTCCGGCGTATGAGTGCTGGGACCAGGACAGCGCGGATTCCCGCCAGCCGTTGTAGAGCAGCCATGTGCCCGGCAGGATCCACACGACGTGCCACGGAATGGCCAGGGACAGCAGGGGAGGGGCGGCCACCGTCGGCATCATCATTAACGTCGGGGTGAATCCCCGGCGGATCACAACAGCCCGTTCGTCGTGGGACGCGCCAAACATCGGATCGCTGTCGTACTCGAGGTACATCCCGGACCATGCCCCTCCGGCCAGGGCGGAGCAGATAGTCACGACCCAGGGCAGCGCCCTGCCGTCGGCCCAGAGCAGGCAGCTGCCGGCGGTGCGCAGGTGGACCAGGGTGACCAGGACCCGGTCGGTGAACACCAGCTCGTGTTTCCGCCCGGCCCCGGCCGCACGGCGACGCTCGCCGCCGCGTCGCTCGCGCAGCGCAGCCTCCCGCCGCGCCTGTCACGGGCCGGCCAACTCCTCGATCAGACCGTCCGCCGAGATGTGCACGGGAGATACCGGTGAAGGCAGGATGGGACAAGTCCGCACGGGCCCGCTTCGTCATCACGCTCGAATAACCCGTGCAGCTGCCTCTATGTCACGGCCATGGCGACCTCGTGAATGACGGCGTGGGACACGGCTTCTCAGTAGGGTCTGGCCATGGCATATACCTTCCAAGTGACTGTTGACTCGGCCAACCCGCACTCGCTTGCCGACTGGTGGGCTGATGCTCTTGGCTGGGAAGTGGAGCCGAGCGACGAGACGTTCATCCGCCGGATGATCGCGGAGGGCCATGCGAGTGAGGACGACACCACCACCCACCACGGCGCCCTCGTATGGAAGGTCGGCGCCGCGATCCGCCATCCGGAGGGCCTGGACCGCGCGCCGCGCATCCTCTTTCAGCTCGTGCCGGAGCCCAAGATGGTCAAGAACCGCGTCCACCTGGACGTGCGCACCGGTCCCGACGATGCCCAAGCCGTGGTCGAGCGTCTGATTGCCAAGGGGGCCACGTTCCTGCACCACGGCAGGCAGGGGCCCTATGCATGGACCACACTCGCTGATCCGGAGAACAACGAACTCTGCGTATCGCAATGACCCCAAGGGCCCCGGCGAGAGACGCCCACATCCCAACAGCCAGGCATCAACCACGCGCTCTCCATAGCCGACCAAGTCGTAAGCCGTGTCGGGGCTAACCGCCCCACCAGCGGCCCGCCGCCCAGGCGAGCGTATAGCCCGCGCTGTTGAGGGCGCAGTGCAGTGCCACGGGCGGGATCAGACTGTCGGAGCGGCGGCGGAGCTCGCAGAAGAGCACGCCGGCGAGGGCGGTGCCGACGACCGCCGCCGCGACGGACAGGACGACGCCGGCCGGGCCGGTGCCGAAGACCGCCTCGGCAGCCGCGTTCGAGCGCGTGAGCCCTCGTGAGGGCTGTACGTGCCAGAGCCCGAAGAGCACCGAGGAGACGGCGGTGGCCCACATGGGGCCCCGCCGTCGCTCGACCATGGCCCACAGCACACCGCGGAACGCGATCTCCTCGAGCAGCACGGTGCCGAGCGGTACGCGGACCAGCACGCGATACACCAGCTGCCCGGGGGACAGTCCCGCGGCACGCTCGTCCAGGAAGGCATCCCGGGTGAACGGCACGGCCAGGCCCACCAGATAGACCGTCAGGACCGCTCCGGCCAGGATCAGCCCCCAACGCAGGCCGCGGCGGACCGAGGCCGCGCCGAGGCCCAAGTCGGCCCACGTGAGGCCGTCCCGGCGGGCGATCAGTACGAGCAGAGCGGCCGCAGCCGCGCAGACGGGCACGTACCAGCCGGCAGCGAGCCAGTTGATGAGCGCGTTCGCGGCCCCGAGGACCACGACGACCAGGGTGATCCACATGGTCGTACCAGCATCGCCGAATCCCGGTGGCGGTCCGCGGCGCAACGCGCCGGACCGGGGGCACGACCCCCCGACGTGGCACCGCCGGTACCGACGGCGGCGTTGTTGGACAGCTCACTGCCAGTGAGGGTGACCCCGCTGAAGTGTGCTGCCATCGACACCTCTCTCGTGCAGGCTGCCTCATGCCGTGCGGATCGTGCAGGCGCAGTGAGGTCCGTGACGGCCGGCAGGGGGCACTACCTCCCACATGCGAGCTGCGCGCCCTTCAACCCGAGGGGCTGTCGCTCTCTCAGTTCGGCCGCGACGTGGATGCGCCGACCATGCGGCCCCGTGAGCAGCGCCCGAGCCCGGCCATGCGGATCCCCCGGTACCCCTTGGCTGGTGAGCTCGCTCCAGTACGGCTCGGTCCATAGCGTTCCCACCGCCACCGCTCCGGGCTGCCGCTCCAGCAGGGCCCTTGGCCTGGCGGCTGCCCGCTCGCCCATCCGATCCGGCCATATGCCGGATCGGATCGGCGGGGGACGGAACGCGTCAACGGATGACGCGCACAAGGGCAGTGGGCCCAGGCGGCGTCGCGACGCTTGCGCCGCGACGCGCCTGTGCCCACTGCCTGATCGGGATTCCAGTGCCTCCTCAGACGTACAGATAGGGGGCGCTGTTGCTGGTCCCGAAGGGGGTGGTGACCGTCACGGGAACGGTACCGACCCCGGCCGGAGCGACCGCGACGATGAGGGTGTCCGACACCACCGTGAACGATGTCGCCGGATTACCACCGAAGGACACTCCCGTAGCCCCCGTGAAACCGGTACCCGTGATGCTGACGAGGTTGCCACCCGTGGACGGGCCCGTCGGCGGCGCCACCGCAGCGACGACCGGCGCCGGAACGGTGACGTAGGAGTACGGGACACCGTTGCTGGTCCCGTTGGGAGTGGTGACCGTGACAAGAACGGTACCGGTCCCGGCCGGAGCGACCGCAATGATGAGGTTGGAGGAGACCACGTTGAAGCTCGTTGCCGGGTTGCCCCCGAAATTCACGGAGGTGGCACCCGACAGGCCGAGCCCGACGATGAACACCTGATTGCCTCCGGCGGCCGGCCCGGTGGGCGGCACCACAGCGAAGACGATCGGGTTCTGAGGAAAACCGGGAATCCCCGGAAACCCCGGAAACCCGGGAATCCCCGGAATCCCCGGAATCCCCGGAATCCCCGGAATCCCCGGAATCCCCGGAATCCCCGGAATCGGTCCAGGGAATCCCTGACCGCCCCCGCCTATGTTGAGGGCTGCGGAGATGAGTTCTGCCGACATGACACGTCCTTCTCTCGTGACCGTGGAGTCCGGGCCGGACAGCTGTGGCCGAAGGCCCGGCGCCCGCGGCGCCATGAAGCGGACATCCTCGGGCGATGAGAGGAACAGAGCATCCACCAAAAAGCGGATCGTTCGCTCCCACAATCACACTGAACCAAATGACCCATGACCAGGGGAAGATGAACCGGAAGCACTCCTCTTCACAGGTCGTGAATGCGACAGTATGAAAATGACTCGTCCGTAACTCCCTTTCGCGCCGGGCGCTTTCATTGCTGATGCCTCCTCCACGGACCGGCTGTCAGCACGGGTGGCATCTGTAATCCATCGCCCTTACCGGCGCGAGTTCCGGAAATCGGCCGCGTGACGGGCGAGCCGCCCCGCCCCGGCGCGCCGACCGGCGCTTCGCCCGCAGCGGTGCCTACGCGCATTGCCCGGAGGCCAGTGCCGCACATTTCATCCGGTCCGGGCACAGGAAAAGCCCCCGGCTCATGCCGGGGCTGCTCACGTGAAGACGAGCGATACTCAGAAACTGAGCACCGGGTCATCCAGGGTGCTCGCACCGGGCGCGTGGACGAGTACCTGACCGTGCCCGGCCACTGCGAGGTCTTCGCGTGCGGTGACGCCGCTGCGGTGCCCGACCCCGCCCGCCCCGGAGAACTCACGCCCATGACGGCCCAGCACGCCGTCCGTCAGGGCAGGACTGCCGCGCACAACATCGCCGCCTCCTGCGGCCACGGCGACCGCAGCCCCTACCGCTACCGGGAACCGGCTTCGCACCGTGGACCTGGGCGGTACTCAGGCGAACTGCGCCGTTACGCCTGCGACATCGTGCCCGAAGTGGCCGCCACCGGCACCACCCGCCACCGCCGCGCTTGAGCACCTCATCACTGAGCTGGCCCGGTCCGGCAAGCACCAGGCGGCGTCGGGGTAAAGGGCACCACCGCCCCGATCGCACTGCCCGCCCGCGATCCCGGAAATCGGTCAGCTCTGACACGGCCCCCACTGCCTTCTCCTCTTCTCTCTCCTCTCAGGGTGGTTCGCATAACTCTCTGACCTGGCCGAACGCCAGGACGGTGATGGCGCTGCACAGTTTAAGAAGGAGCGATTTGTCCATGTGCGCCGAGAGGACCGCGTGATCCAGGCAGTCGGAGCACCTGGCCGGGGGGCTACCCGAGACCGGCCAACTGCTGGAAACGGACGACCCTTGGGAGCCGTACCAACTTCTGGCCCCGTCCGGGGAGCTGGTCCAGCCCGTCGCCCTGTACTTCAAGGACTTCAAGGCTATGCCGACGAAGGCCAGGAAGTGCTCGGCTTTGTGTTCGTAGCGGCGGTGCGGGCGGCATCCGGCCAGCCAGGGACACCATGCGCTCTCCACCGGCCAGCGGTGACGGCCCAGCCGGGTCGAGGACTCGATGCCTCTGCAGGTGATGCGGTGGTGGATGTCACGCTTTCGGAGCCATCACCGCAGGTGGTCGGGTCGTGGCTCTTGACCGCGTTTAGCTTGGCCGAGCGCCCGGCGACAGCCGGATGGAGCTCGGCCGGCGGCCCGCCAACTCCGCCCGGCGGGCCGGCAGGCCCCCAGGCTCAACCCGCGTGCGTGAATTCGTCGGCCGGGCCGGTAGGCGACGTGGCACGCCGACCGTCACGGTGACGACTCTTGAGCGTGATCGGCCTCGCGGCGCCGGTGTCCTTGAACCGCACGGCCGCCCCCTGGGCGAAGCCCGAGCCGTCGATGGTGACCTGGTTGCCGGCCTTCTCGCTGCGGGGTGACCGCGCTGACCACCACGGGCGCGGGTCCGTCGTAGGCGAACTGCCCCAGCGGAACGGCGCGCGACGTGCCGAGCATGATGGTGACACGGACGTCGAAGATGCCGGTCCCGCCAGGCGCGGTCGCGGTGGCGTACCGGACGGGGCAAGGGTGAACTCGGCGCACGGGATCGGGCCGAAGTCGACGACACTGTCCGCGCCGAATCCGCTGCCCGTGACGGTGACCGGCGTACCGCCCTTCCGGCGGTGGGGTTCACCGCGGTCACCGCCGGCCCGCCGGGACGACGGGCGCGCCCAGCAGGGTCAGGTACGTGGAGTGGGCGTGCTGGAACGCGACTTGGCGCAGGAAGTCGCCGGTGGTCTTGTTGACGAGCTCCTTGTCGTACATCGAGTAGTCCGCATTCACCGTTCTGGTGCTTTTGGCGCTGGGCTGGACGTAGACATTGCCCTTCCGGAGCAGGTCGATCTCCGTCAGCAGGAGCTTCACCTCTTCGTTGGCCGTCGGGCCCGGGGCCGGGTACCAACCCTTGGCCGTGGGCAGATCGGACCAGGCCCCCGGGACCACGTCGTACGCGTTGACGTAGCGCTCGTTCAGACTCCACGGCCGGGAGTCGACGTAATCGGCGAAGCTCTTCAGGCCGGCGGTGGGGGCGGCGAAGGTGACGAGTGCGAACTGCGGTTTGTTCGCCGACCAGGTCTGGGCCTGGAGGTACGTGGCCAGCATGGTGGCGATGCAGCCGCCGAGGCTGTGGCCGGTCACGTAGACCGTCGGCTGGGGCTTGAACGGTGCGGACGCGAGAAGGCCGGCGAGTGCTTGCGTGAGGGTCGTGCCCGAAGGGACGACGGTGTCCGGCCAGCCGGGCCGGCCCTCCGGTACCTGCTCGACGGGCATCCCTGTGATGCCGCGCGCGGTGGCGACCTGAGTGAACGCGGCCATGGCGCCGGCCGAGACGGCGACGTCCGCCGATCCGCCGGCGGTGAACGGCACCACCGTGCTGACGTCGAGGTCCTCCATGATGTCGGTCGGATTGTCGATCGTGCCGCGGACGGCCACGGCGAACTGGTTCGAGCCGTCGGACTTCGAGGCGATATACGCGAGGTTCGCGTTGTCCGGGCTGAACGCCAGCCACATCAGCCGCCACGTGCCGCGCGTGGCGAGCGCGGAGTCGTTCAGTTGGGCGGTGACGCCGCGCATGGCGCGCTGGGCCTGCTCTTGCAGGGTTTCACCCGACGGGCTCGAGGTCGCCGCCGTGTCGGCGATTGCGGCGAGGGTCATGGTGACCTGGGCGAGGGTCGGGTCCGACTGGGTCGCCTTCGTCATACGTGCTCCTTGCATGTCACCGGGGCGAAGTGGGCCGCGGCGGCCGCTCCGTAGGGGCCTCCGGGGCCCCGGCCTCCGGGCCCGCGTCCCGGCGAGTGTGCGCCACTCCGACTGTCGCGTTGATCGTATTCATCCCGTTTCGCGGTGCTCGGCCGCCCGAGGCTTTGCGGCTCTGCGGAACCGCGGATTTCAGGCTCCTGGCCCAGTGCGACGTGGCTGCAGCTGCGCGGCTCCACCCTCGACCTGGTACGTCGCCACCCCCGCTGCCCAATCCCGTTCCCTACTCGCCGGCGGCGAGCCGCCCGCGATCAACCGGCCGCGATGCCGTCTGCGAGCAGGACCCCAACACCGGCGGACGTCGACCGCCAGCCTGGGGGCGTATGGGCGGCAACCCCCGCCGAAACAGCTCCCATAACTCACCCGGCACCAGCCCCTGGACCGGCTCGTCATGCTCCGTCAACGAGCGGAAGCTGCCATAAGACGTCATCTCAATTGGCTGACTCGGTAGGCTGTCGCTTCTGGTGGAGATCGTTGAGCGGCTGGCGCCGGATGAGTTGTGGGAGCTGTTCCAACGAGTGGTTCCCGAGGCCCCGTCACGGCCCCAGCGCGGTGGCCGACGCCGGCATGGGGACGACAGCCAGGCCCTGATCCCCCCTGGTGAAGGGCATACCGCCGATCCGCTCCCGCCGCGGACGCCGACGACGCAAGACGGGATAGCTCCACGCCGACAAGGGCTACGACTACCCCCACCTGCGACGATGGTTGCGCCAGCGCGGCATCACCCACCGCATCGCACGCAAGGGAATCGAGACCTCGCAACGACTGGGCCGTCACCGCTGGACCATCGAACGCACCATCGTCTGGCTCGCCGGCTGCTGCCGCCTCCACCGACGCTACGAACGCAAAGCCGAGCACTTCCTAGCCTTCACAAGCATCGCCTGCACCCTCATCTGCTACTGCAGACTCACCAAATGAGATATTTCTAAGGGGCGCTGAACGATAGTCGGGGGCGGGCACCTTCCAGGTGTCCGCCCGTGTCCCTTTGCGCCCTGGGAGGTGCCATGTCTAGTTCTGAGATTCGCGTCCGGGTCGACGACGGGTCTTTCTGTCTTTCGGACAGGGGAGAGATCGCCCCCGAAACCCTGGATTTCTCCAACGGCCTGATCGCCACGATGAACATCGGAGCGATGATCCCCACCGGCATCCACACCGGGGATGTGAAGGTACGCGCCACCGCCGCCACCGGCCCGCCCACGACCGACGACGTCACCGAGTGGGAAGAGGTCATCGAGGCCAGCGTGCACGCCCCCCACGGCGAACTACGCGTCGAAACCCTCTACAGCGGCCCACCGGCCCAGCTCCCCCTGCTGAGCCAGGCCGGACCGGGCTGGTACCGACTCCGGGCCTATGCACGAGGCCGAGACATCGCCCGCGACGCCGTACTGGACGACTCCGCCGAGCAGTACTACTTGGTCTGCTGGCCAGCCCCCCAAACCACACCGCTGATCATCCGCGCCACCGACCTCACCGGGCGAGGGCTGCGCACCGGGGCGGTCAAGCAGATCGCCACCCCTGCCCCGTCCGAGCCCGTCAGGGCGGATCCAGAGCAACAGCAAGAAGACCCGATCAGGAGGAACCTCCTCAAGGCAGCGCGAAAGAAGCCATGACAGCGATCTGGTAAGCCGCACTGTGCGGGTTGCCAGAGTCGAATGGGCTGCGCCCGGTAGCAGCGAAGGCAAGAACGCACCCGAGGGAGAACACGTCGGCCGCGGGGCCGATCTCGCGCGAGCATCGAACCTGTTCCGGCGCCATGAACGCTGGCGTGCCGATGAGCTCACCGGTCCTGGTGACAGGGTTGCCGTCCACCGCACGCGAGATGCCGAAGTCAATGACGAGAGGACCCGTATCCGTCAGCAGCACGTTGCCTGGTTTCAGATCTCGGTGGACCAGCCCGGGCACGGTGGATGTCACTAAGCGCCGTGGCCAGAGCTGCGGCCAACGAACGCAACTCCGTTATTCCCAGGGGGCCTTCCCCATCGACTCGCGCGGCCAGAGACTGGCTAGTGCTGTGATCACTGCCCAGCGCAAGGAATGCGCCCGCATCCGAAGCGAGAGGGGCATCCGCTGGGTCGGACGCCCCTCAAGGTTGCGGCCGGACGCCGCGCCTCAGCTGAGGATCTCGGCCGCCTTGGTCGTCGGCCCTCCTGCGTCACCGGTGTTGATTGTTCCCGCCGTTCGAACAACAGGCTCGCGGTCTCCTCGTCTGCCACGGGGCAGTGTTCGAGTCCACGGGGAACTACGAACAGCTCGCCAGGTTCCAACACCACATTGCCAACTGAGCTGGATGGTGAGCCGCCCACTGATGACCAGGAACAATTCATCGGTGTCCTCGTGGGTGTGCCAGACGAACTCCCCCTTCAGTTTGGCCAGCTTGACCTCGTAGTCGTTGAGCACAGCCACTTTCTTCTGCGACCACAGTTCGCTGAACTGCGAAAGCTTGTCGGCGAGGTTGACAGGAACAGCTGACTTGGACATACGGCATCCGTCCTCAAGGCCGGGCACCGAGAGCGACCTCTCAGGCCCTCCAGCCGGTGTTACGAGCCTGCCGCGCCCCGGCTCCGCCAGTCTTGTACGTTCCTGGCATGGCCTCTGACCGCCCCCGCACGTCCATCAGCGCCTGGAGGCCGCCGGTCCCTGGGATCGCCGAGGCCTTCCACGCACACTTCACCAACCACGCGTACCCGGCCCACACCCACGACGCGTGGGACCTGATGATCCTCGACGACGGCTCCTTGTCGTTCGTCCGGATGCTCGGCGCGGGCCTGACCCTGACCATCCTGCTCGACACGTTCCTCATCCGGTTGGTCCTGGTGCCATCGGTGATGCGGCTCGCGGGCTCGGTCAACCGGTGGGCCCCGGCGCCCCTGCGGCGCTGGCACGCTCGCCACGGCTTCAGCGACTGACATCCAGGAGAGGACGCACCCATGCCCGACGAGTACGCCGCCCACCGCCACACCGTGGGCGGCATCAGCCTCACCGACGTGGGCAAGGGGCCGGTGACGCTGTTCGTGCACGGCGTCTTCACCAACGGGCGGCTGTGGCGCAACGCCGTCCGCCTTCTCTCCGACCACCGCCGCTGCATCTGCGTCGACCTCCCCGGCCACGGGCACACCCCGCCGATGGGAGAGCCGTCGGTGTGGGGGCTCGCGGACGCAGTCGACACGGTGATCCGGGAGCTGGACCTGCGCGAGATCCACCTGGTCGGCAACGACACCGGCGGTGCGGTCGCGCAGGTGGTCCTCGCCCGAAATGTCGACCGGTTCGCGTCCTTCACACTGACTAACTGCGACACCGAGGGCAACTTCCCACCGCCGATGTTCAAACCCGCCGTGTGGGCGGCCAAGGCCCGGCTGCTGCGGGCAGCGGGTCCGGTCGCCCGGGTCCCGTTCCTTGCCAAGCAGCTCTACCGCACCGGCTACCAGAAGCCCATGTCCCTCCCGGACGACGTGGTCACCGACTACGTCCGGCCGATCTTCGGCAACCGTGCGGGGACCCTGTTCATGGAGCGGCTGCTGGCATCCATGGCGCCGGACCAGCTCTCCGATATCCGAAAACAGCTCAGCGCGTGCGAGGTCCCCACGCTGCTCGTGTGGGGCACCGGTGACTTCTTCTTCAAGCTCGAGTGGGCGCGTTGGCTGCAGCGCCTGATCCCGGGGGCCATCGACATCGTCGAGGTGCCCGGCGGTCGTCTGTTCTATGTGGACGAACGAGCCGAGGAACTCGTCGCAGCGCTGGAGAACCACTGGAAGTGAGGCTCCGCCCATGCCCGTGTTCGATTCCGCCGAAGAACTCTACGCCGTCGTCATCCCGTTCCTGGACGAGGTGATCACCGGCCCGCTGCGGGCGAAGTTCGCCGCCGAGACGCCACCCTCAAGGTCACCTACACCGACCCCGACGGCGTCTTCCTGCTCGGCACCACCGTCGACCCGCCCACCCTGGCCGCGGGCGCGGACGTGCCGGACGGGCCGGCCAACATCGAGATGACCATGTCCGCCGACGACGGCCACCGACTCTGGCTCGGCGAGCTGAACATGACCAAGGCGCTGGCCGCGCAGAAGATCAAGGTCACTGAACGGCACCTCTCTGGTCACGGCGGCTTGACACAGAGGTGCCGTTCATTGGACAGACCCTGACAACAGGGCGGAGCACCCACACCGTGCGGAGCCGCCCGTGACTTGGTCGCCCCCTACCCCCGAGAGCGGCGAGCTACAGAGCCGTTTGCCGCTTCCACGTGAGGCGTCCGCCGGGTGTGTCAATTTAACGGCTGATCTTGGTTGTTGAGGTTCAGCTGTTGGCCGGGGTGAGCCGGCCCTCGAAGGCGATCTGGAATGCGTTGA
>NZ_JBEXKU010000127.1:0-15760 GCF_040609575.1 Streptomyces sp. NPDC004647
ATCCGGCACACCCACCGGAACCGTCACCTTCACCGGGCCCGGCGGACTCAACCAAACGGTGCCGCTCAACGGCAGCGGACAGGCCTGCTTCACCAGTACGACCCTGGACACCGGAACCGTCACCGCCACCTACAACGGCGCCCCGTGCTTCACGGGCTCCGTGGGCACGGTAGCGGTGACCAAGAACAAGGCGTCGACCACCACTACGGTGACGGCGACGCCGAACCCGTCCAACTGCGGGCAGTCCGTGACCGTATGCGCAACGGTCGTGGCGAACCCGCCCGGATCCGGAACCCCGACCGGAACGGTGACCTTCACCGGGCCCGGCGGACTCAACCAGACGGTGCCGCTCAACGGCAGCGGACAGGCCTGCTTCACCAGTACGACCCTGTCCTCCGGAACCATCACCGCCACCTACAACGGTGACACCTGCTTCCTGAGCTCCTCGGGCACAGTGAGCGTCTCCGTGGCGGGCGCCAACACCGTCCTCACGGCGCCGCCGGCCCAGGTCCGCCTGCGCATGAACGGCACGTTCGTCATCCCGGCGATGAGTGCCACGCTCAAGAACGCCGTCACCAACGCGCCCATCCCCGGTCAGACCGTCACCTTCACCGCCAACACGGTGGCGGGGCCGGTCGTGCTCGGGAGCGCCGTCACCAACGCGAGCGGCGTGGCGACTCTCGCCCCGCCGAACGTCACCGTCCCGGCCGTGGTGATCACGGCCAGGACCTACACCGCCTCCTTCGCAGGGGCACCCTGCCTCAACCCGTCCTCGGTCACGGCACCTCTGACCTTCGTGCCGTCGCCTCTCCTCCCCTGATTCCGCACCACAACAGCACCACCACGCCGGGCCGCATCCAGCGGCCCGGCGTGGCTTTTGCCTGCGTGGGTCTCTCAGGTGTGCGGTAGCCCCGTACCCCGCCCCGGCCGGGCGTCGGCCGGTGACTCGGGACTACGGGACCAACGGACCGTTGCCAGCGGCGCCTTGTCGAGACCCTTCAGACTCAGTGCCCGTGACCGGCGAGTGCCAGTGGATCAGTTGACCCGTCGTCCCGATCCCGCCCGGTGGTGCCACCGGGGCAGGACGAAGACCGTGCAGCGGCGTTCAGCTCCGGAGCGCGTCCTGACAGCGGCGGCGTCGGCGGGCTCGGCGGCTGGGGGCGAAGGCCGCAGCGACCGCGGGGTCCGCTCCCCCCCCGTCAGCAGACCGGTGACCATACGGCCGGTGGCGGGGCCGAGTATCAGCCCGAGCATGTTGTGGCCGGTCGCCGGCATCACACGGGAACTGCCCGGAAGCGGTCCGGTCAGCGGCAGTCCGTCGGGGGTCATGGGCCGGGCGCCCACCCACTCCTCCTGACGGTCGTCCAGTCCGCGTGCCGCAGATACGGCAGCGCTGCGGCCACGATCGCCACCCTGGTCCACCGGCTCGACAAGATCGCGCGGCTGTCGGGCAAGGACGTACAGGACCCGAGGCAGGCGCTGGCGATGTATCCGGCGTGCATGGCGGAGCTGCTGCAAGTGCCGGGAGGCTCGTGACAGGGAAAGCGGCGTCACGAGCCCCTGCGGTCCGGCTGCCGGCGGCCCGGCGTTTACGCGGGTGTGAGGCGCAGCGGCAGGCTGCGCCAGCCGTGTGCGATGAATCCGGTGACCGGCTCCAGGGCGCCGTCGGCGAGGGCGAGGCGGGGGAACCGCTCGAACAGCATCGGCAGGGCGATGCGGGCCTCCATCCGGGCCAGTGGTGCGCCGATGCAGTAATGCACGCCGTGGCCGAAGGCCAGGTGCTCACGGTTCTCGCGGAGGAGGTCGAACTCGCCCGCTGTGGGGCCGTGCCGGCCGGGGTCCCACCCCGCGGCCGCGTAGCTGGTCAGGATCGGGTCGCCCTGCGGGATGGCCGTGCCGTCGGGCAGCGGGATGTCCTCGACGGCGTAGCGCAGGGGGAGGTTGGCGATGCTCGGCGCCCAGCGGAGCGTTTCCTCGATCACGTCGTTCCATGTGGCGGTGGAGTCCTCCAGCAGCCTGCGCTGCTCGGGGTGGGTGAGCAGGGCGTGCACGGCGTTGCCGATCAGATTGACGGTGGTCTCGTGGCCAGCGCCGATGACGAGCAGCAGGGTGTCGAGGAGCTGGGGCTCGCTCAGCCGTGAACCGTCGGTGTCGCGGGCGGTCACCAGGGTGGTGGTGAGGTCCTCCCCGGGGTTGTCCCGCTTGTACTTGACGAGTTCGGAGAAGGCTGCGTGGACCTCCGCGCCGGTGGCGGCTGCCTGTTCCGGGGTCGCGGTGGTGTCCATGATGCGTTCGATCAGATCCGCCACGGTGGGACGTGTCTCCTCGGGGATGCCGAAGAGTTCGCAGATGACCTGCATGGGCAGCGGCTGGGCGAAGCCGGCGCGGAGGTCGACGGTTTCGCCGGGGGGCGTCTCGGCGAGCGTGTCGAGGAGTCCGGCGGAGATGGCTTCGATGCGCGGCTCGAGGGCGCCGGTGCGGTGTGCGGTGAAGGCGGGGGCGATCAGTTTGCGCAGCCGGCGGTGGTCCGTCCCGTAGGCGGTGAACATGTTGTTGACCCCGACCCAGGAGCGGATCCAGCTGTCCTGGTGTTCGCCGCGCTGCCAGGCGGGCCAGTGCTGCCGGGGGTCCTTCGAGACGCGGGGATCGGCGAGCAGCTGCTGGAGGAGCGCGTGGCTCGTGGGGTACCAGGCCCTGATGCCGCCGGGGAGTTCTACGAGTGAGGCGGGGCCGCGGCTGCGGAGGCGGTCGGCCTCGGCTCGGATGTCGTGCCCGGTCGGGTCGATGACGAGGGGGCGCTGGTGTTCCACGGGGTGGCTCCTGAGGGGTCGGGTACGAGGGGGGTGAACCGGGCCGGGAGCGTGGCCAGGGCGCGGTGGAAAGCTCCGGGGCGCCATTCCAGCCGGTCGTAGGGGACGGCGAGTTCGAGGTCGGAGAGCCAGGCGGTGAGCCGCTCGATCGCGGTCGTCGCCACCAGGAGGGCATGGTTCTGTACGGGGCAGGCGTGGGGGCCCGCGGACCAGGCCAGGTGGGAGCCGGCCCCGGTGCCGCCCGCCTGGGAGTCGCGGGGGACGGCGCTGTTCGCCGCGGCGTAGGAGACCAGGACGAGTTGTCCCGCGCGGATCCAGGTGCCGTGGAAGAAGACATCCCGCCGGGCCCAGTGCGCCCCGTAGTTGGACATGGGCGGATCGTGCCAGAGCACCTCGTTGATGGCGTCGCGTGCGGTGAGGGCTCCGCCGGTGAGCGTGGTGTAGTAGCGGTCGTCGGAGAGCATGCGGGCCAGGGCGTTGCCGATGAGGTTGGTGGTGGGTTCCAGCGCGGCGCCCAGCGTCAGCACGATCTGGTGGACGACTTCCTCGGTGGTCAGGTCTGCCGGGTGGTCGATGAACCAGCTGGCGAGGTCGAGACCGCGCTCCCGCTTCTTCGCGGTGACCAGGTCGATCACATAGTTCTCGAAGGCCTCGTTGCCGCGGGCGGCTTCCTCGGGCGTGTTGCCTTCGAGCATGCCGGCGAGGGCGTCGATGAGGCGTGAGCTGTCGGCGTCGGCGAGTCCGAAGAGCCGGTTGAACAGCAGCATCGGGAGCACCCGTGCGTACTGACTGATCAGGTCGGCTCGTCCGGTGGCGCCGAAGTCGCGGATCAGCGTGTCCGCGGCGTGGTGGACCAGGGACCGCACCTCGTGGGATTCGAGCCTGCGGAAGGAGTCGGTGATGACGCTGCGGTAGCGGTCGTGCGCGGCCCCGTCGGCGAACAGGACGTTCGGCCGCCAGGCGAGCATCGGCCGGATCGGTGAGTCGGCGGGAATGGTGTCCTGCCAGGGCCGCGAGTCGTGGGACCAGGTGGCGGGGTCCTGTAGCAGTTCCAGGGCGGTGCGGTAGTCGGTGATGAGCATGGCGCTCACGCCGGGCGCGATTTCGACCGGGGCCAGGTCCCCGTACTGGCGGAGCCCTTCGTAGGCGGTGTCCGGGTCCGCGGCGAACTCCGGGCCGTACAGCCGGAGCGGGGTGTAGTCGCGGTGGGCGGGGCAGCCCGGCGGTGGCATGGCGCCGGAGGGCGGAGGGAGGGTCATCGGGGGGCTCCAACGGGCGCGCGGGTCATGATGTGCCGGGCGAGGGTGATCAGCGCGTCGGCCGACTGGTCCCGGTCCCGGGCGTCGCACACCACCAGCGGGGTGTCGGGGAGCAGATCGAGATGGTCGCGCAGGGTGGCCGTGTCGTGCAGCGGTGCGTCGGGGAAGGCGTTGACGGCGACCGCGTACTGCAGTCCGGCCTCTTCGATGATGTCCATGACCTCGAAGGAGGCGTCCAGGCGCCGGGTGTCGACGAGGACAAGGGCGCCCAGGGCGCCTTCCGCGATGTCCTGCCACAGCGGAAGGAAACGCTTCTGCCCAGGGGTGCCGAACAGGTAGAGGACCAGCTCGTCGGAGAGCGTACGGCGGCCGAAGTCGATGGCGACGGTCGTGGTGGCCTTCTCCCGCACTCCGGCCAGATCGTCCACCAGCGCGCCGGCCTGCGTCATCACCTCTTCGGTGTGGAACGGCGGAGTCTCGGACAGAGCGCGGATCATCGTCGTCTTGCCGACCCCGAAAGGTCCGGCGATCAGCACCTTGACCAGGAGCGGTTCAGCAGCCGCCGGCAGCGGGCCGGGGCCGTCGCCAGGACTTGAGCCGTCGCTAGGACTTGAGGGCGTTGAGACCATTGATCAGTTTCTCCAGAATGTCCTGGTCGGGCTGCTGGGCGGCGGGGATGGGGGGACGGGCCCGCAGATAGCCGGCGTCCACGAGGTCGGCCGCCAGCACGCGCGCGATGCTGAACGGCAGGCCGAGGTGGACGGCGACCTCGGCCAACGGCAGCGAGCAGCCGTCCGGCAGGAGTTCGAGCACCCGCCGCTGTCCGGCGCTGAGTGCCGTCGGCACCTCGGGGCTCGCCGCGTGCAGCACCGACAGCCGCTCCAGCGAGCTGCCGTCGTCGCCGGCGCGTCCGCCGGTGGCCAGATAGTCCGGTACCAGCCGCCTGCTGGGGGGCCGGGGGCTCATCACGTGGCGGCGTTCTGCCGGGGTTTGCTGCTCATCGCCTTCGCTCCGAGGGCTGCGACCTGGACATGCATCCGGTGGGCCAACACGCCCATGTTGATCTCCGGGGCGGCGAACACCACCAGACAGGCGTTGGCACCCGCGGGTACGGCCACCAGCCAGCCCTGCGCGGACTCGATCACGGTCTGCCGCAGCTCGGCGGATCCGCCGGTGAACGCGCTGGTGGTCGTACGGGCCGCTCCCTGAAGTGCCGAGAGCATCGCCGCGACTCCTTCGGCGCTCTCCCGGCTGAGCTCCGGCGACCGTCCCTGGACGAAGCCGTCGCTGGAGACCACTGCCGCGTGCCGTACGTGCGGCAGTTGCAGCAGGGGCTCCAGTACCCAGGACTGGTCCTCGGTCAGAGGGCGGCGGACGGGCGTGCTCATGCGGGCGGCTTCCCTTCCTCGGTGCTGTCGGCGTCGGACAGCGCTGCACGGCGTCCGGCGGCGGAACCTCGCTGGAGGGCGGCCCACTTCTCCGCGCTCTGCGCCGCCTCCTCCTCGGGGGACTCCGGGGCGGGGAGCTCCGGGGCGGGGAGCTCCGGGGCGGGGAGCTCCGGGGCGGGGAGCTCCGGGGCGGGGAGCTCCGGGGCGGGGAGCTCCGGGGCCGGGGCGGTTTCTCCCGCAGGGGTGGGATCTTCCGCGGGGGCAGCCTCTCCCGCAGGGGTGGGCGCCCCCGTCTGCGCCGCCTCCCCGGACGGCGGCTCACCGCCGGTGAACTCGGCCACCGCCCGGACCGGTTGACGCCGCCGTCTGCGCGGCAGGGCGGCGGTACCCGGGGCAGCGGCCGATCCCGTCGGCGCCCCGGGCTCGGAGTCCGCGGCGGTCGGCGCCGGGGCGGTCGGCGCCGGGGCGGAGGTGGGAGATGCGGCCGGCGCGGAAGCGGGAGCGGGGACGCTCAGCGGCTCGTGAGGACGGGGCGCGATCGCGGACATGGGCTGCTGCGTCTCGTCCAGAAGGGTCAGCAGCGGGTCACCGGGGATGAAGACGACGGCACGGACACCGCCGTAGGCGCTGGTCTCGACATGCACGCGGAAGCCGTAGGCGCGGCAGAGCTGCCCGATGGCGGCGAACCCCGAGCGCGGCGGGTCGCCCAGTTCCGTGAGCAGCACCGGCTCCGTGCCGGTCATCAACTGGGTCGCACGGCGGGCCTCGTCCTCGTGCAAGCCCACTCCTGCGTCGTCGACGATGACCGAGGCACCCCGGCTGCCCTGCTGGACCACGACGTGCACCGGCAGGTCGGGATGCGAGTGGTGCAGGGCGTTCGCCAGCAGTTCGGTGACCGCGACGGCTACCGGTTCCACCGCCCGTGCCACCACCGCGATCGGGTCCCGTAGCTGATTGCTGACCTGGACGCGGTGGTAGCCCCGCACTCGGGAGCTGGCACCGATGACGATCTCGGACAGGTAGGAGTCGGCGCGGGAGAGGCCCGGCCATGCGTCCGAGACGATCCCGGTGACCTGGATACGGCGGAGGATCTGTTCGTTGAGGAAGTCCACATCGATCAGGTCCTGCATCACCTTCTCCCCGTCGTAGCGGCGTTGCAGCTCCTGGAGCAGCTCTTGCATCCGGTAGCTCATCGCCTGGATCTGGGTCGTGGCGCCGCGCAGTGCGGCCCGCGCGGCGGCGTCCACTCGCTCTCGTTCGGTGTGCACGGCGCTGCCGACGCAGTCGAGCATCCGCTGCCCCGCCCGGTCCACCTCGCTGCCGGTCAAACGGGCGTCGTGCAGTCCGGGAACGGTCACATGGGGGTGAGCCAGAGCCGTCACCGAAGCGGGCATACGGACATCGGTGAGATGGCGCAGCTCGGTGTGCAGCCCCTCCAGCGCGTCCAGAGCCTCCGTTCCCCGCCGCTCGGCTGCGGCCAACTCCTCGGTGGCGCAGCCGTGTTCACGGCGTCTGGCCCGGTGCTGCTGGACGGCCAGCGCTGCCAGCGCGGGCGCACACGCGCCGAGAATCCACGCCGCTACCGCTGCCACGTGCTCGTCCATCAAGCCTCACAGGAAGGGTCGTTACGGTGGGGGGAATGCGCGAGCCCCTGGGTCAGAGGGGGCCGGTGCCTGCGGAGGGCTTTCGGGTCCGTGCGGTGTGTCCGTGCGGTGTGTCCGTGCGTTCCGGGCTCAGCCGGAGTCATCGGCGCCCGCCCAACCATCGGTCGCGCGGGTTCGGCACGGTAAGAGTCCGGCGATACGGTCGCCGGGTCTCAGCGCGCGGCGGCCCGGCCCCGGCACACCATCCCCCATGGCATTACGCTCCGTAGTCGGCGGATCGTCATGGGTAAAGATCGTACGATACGCATGCAGCCGTCGTCTCCGGAGTCCCCAAAATCGTCGGACGACCACGATCCGGAAGCCCCGGCCAGGATCCCCGCCGACATCAACCGACCGCCGATTCAAGCAATCTGATCGTTGGTCAGAGATCTTCCATCGGTGGCTCCGCCTCCGGAGCCCCGCCCTCCAGGCAGCTCAGCGCGGCCGCGGTCATCGCTGTCACGCCGGTGGGGAGAGCGCGCCAACCGGCAGGCCTGCAAAGGCCTTCGGACCGCAACGCACTCCCGTGACGGCCGACCGTTACCCGCGGCCCTCGGCACCCAGGTCCCCGGCACCCCGGTCTCCCGCGCGCAATTCCTCGATGGCCGCACCGAGGAGCGCGGCGAGATCCTCCACGACCGGGTGCCGGGAGCGCGGACGGGTCACCGCGAGCACCTCGCGCTCGGGACGGTGCTCCCGCGGAAGGTCGATCCGGACGAGCGGCCGGGCCCGGTCCTGCCACCCGCCGACGACGGAGGCCGGTACGAGCCCCACCGCCAGGCCCTGGGCGATCAGCCCCAGGACCGTGTGATAGTCGTCCGTCTCGTACCGCACGGCCGGGGTGAGCCCGATGCGGTACGCCCAGCGCCGCAGCAGTCGCCGGTCGGGAGTGCCCGGATGGCCGGCCGCCCAGTCGGGCGCACGGCAGTCGTCCAGGGTGGCGGCGGCGCCGCCGGCCGCCATCAGCCACAGCGGTTCCCGCCCGAGGTCGAGGACTTGAAGGTCGTCCGCCACCGGCGGGTCCTCCGGGAGATACCGGTACGCCAGCAGGAGGTCGATCTCCCCGGTGCGCAGAATCCGCAGCCCGTGCGCCGGTTCGGTTTCCAGGACCCGCAGCCCGACCTCCGGATGGGCCCGGCGCAGCTCGGCCAGCGCGGACGGCAGCAACCGCCCGGCCGCCGACGCGTACACACCGACGCCGACCTCGGGCGCCCCCGACTCCGCGATGCGGCCGGCCAGGCGCCGGAAGTCCGCCGCCGCGGCGAGTACCTGGGCGGCGCCGTCGGCCAGCACCCGTCCTGCGGCGGTCGCCGTCACCCCACCCGGGCCGCGGGAGAGCAGTTCCACCCCCAACTGCCGCTCGAGCCGGGCCATCTGCTGCGACACGGCGGAGGGTACGTAGCCCAGGGCGGTTGCCGCGGCGCTCATCGACCCGTGCCGCAGCACGGAGAGCAGGGTCGTCAGCAGCCGGGGATCGATGTCGTTCATGATCGGTGAGAGTTCATGATCCGTGAGAGAGAGTTCATGATCGTTGAAAGCTCGCTTCCTGATGCATCACTTCTCATGATGCCTCTCCTGCGCAAGGCTGGTCCAGGCAATGCAACCGCAGGGACAAGGACTCATCGGTATGGGATCGGAAAGCGAAGCAGACAGGGAGCGTCCGGCGGAGCAAGGTGCGCGGGCTCCGGTCGCCGTGGTCACCGGGGTGGCCCAGGGCATCGGCCGGCAGGTGGCAGAGGTACTCGCCGGCGAGGGCTATGCGCTCGTCCTCGCCGATCTCCGGGAGCCGACGGAGACTCTGGCGGCCGTGCGTGAGGCGGGTTCGGAAGCGCTCTCGGTGGTCGGCGACATCGCCTCCGAGGCGGATACGGCCACGCTCGCCGATCAGGTCCGGGAGCGGTTCGGCCGGGTCGACGTCCTGGTCAACAACGCGGGAGTCTCGCTGCTCGCCCCGGCCGAGGAGACCACCGCCGAGCAGTGGCGCCGGGTCCTGGACGTCAATCTCACCGGCCCGTTCCTGCTGTGCCGGGCGCTGGGCTCCCTGATGCTCGAGGCGGGTACGGGCTCGATCGTCAACGTCGCCTCCATCGCCGGCCTGCGCGGCATCGCCGACCGCGCCGCGTACAACGCGAGCAAGCACGGGCTGATCGGACTCACGCGCACCCTAGCCGCGGAGTGGGGCGGGCGCGGCGTGCGGGTGAACGCGGTGTGCCCCGGCTGGGTGAAGACCGGGATGGACGCCGCCGACCAGGCGTCCGGCGGCTATACCGACACCGATATCGCCGAGCAGGTGCCGATGGGCCGATTCGCCGCTCCCGGCGACATCGCCCAGGCCGTCGCGTTTCTGGCCGACCCTGCCCGCAGTGGCTTTGTGAACGGCGTCGCGCTGCCCGTCGACGGCGGCTGGACGGCCGACGCCGGCTGGACCTCCCTGCGGCTGCGCAAGCGCTGACCGGCCGCGTAAACGCTGACCTGCGCCGGCCGGTCCCCCCTCCCCGCCGTAGAAGGGGGACCGACCGGAGTCGGTCAGTCGGTGGCGGCAGGTGTCAGCTCAGCCGCATGTGCGGCCTGAGTTGATGCACGAGACCGCCTTGCGCATCAGGGAGCGGGACATCACGTTGATGAAGTCGCTGTGGTCCGTGACCGGCTTGTGGAGCTGCTCCGGGAAGCTGTCGACAGCGAATACGGAGCCCCTCGGCACGTTGTAGGTGATCCTCTGCACCAGCTTCGGCACGGCCTTGAAGCCGGAGGCGCACGAGCCGTCGGACCGGGCGAAGGCGACATGCGTACGGTGGTTGGCGCTGTCGGTGTTGCTGCCGTCCCAGCAGCTCTGGAAGTTGAAGGTGCGGACGACCTTGCTCCCCTGGGGGCAGATCGGGAACTTGTCCTTCAGCTGGCGGTTCTCGAACCCGGTGCAGCTCCACGACGCGTTGGCATTCGTGAGGCCGTTGGTGAACGCCTTGGCGTCACCGGTGATGATGCGCAGGAAGCGGGGCATGGCGGTCACCTTGGCCGCCGGGCTTCCCTTGAACGTCAGCGACACCGACGCGGGTTGCAGGATCCGGCCCACATTGCCGTCCTGGCCTCCTCCCGGCGCGTTCGCGTCGGCCTCCCGCTGTCCGTTCCGCAGGCGCAGCACCGGCCAGTAGTGAGTGGAGCGGTCGCCGTTCGTACAGGTGGTGCCCGCTGCGGCGAGGCTGTCGTCGGTCGAGAAGGCGCTGGTGTCCAGGTTGCCGACGTAGTCGTGCATATGGTGCGCACCGTTGCTCACGCCCGGAGCGACGATGACGTTGTCCGGGTTGAAGTGCTTGTTCCCGTTGCGCCCGCAGCGCGAAGTGAAGGTGCCCACCGAGGCATCCTCCCGGGGCCGGGGCTTCGCCACGTTCGGCCGGATCTTCGTGATGTCGACGAAGTCCGCGCGCACGGGCCCGGACGGCTGCTGTTGCCCGCCGCCCTGTCCCTGCGCCTGCGCGTCCTGCGGCTGCGCCGGGGCGCTGCCGGCCGGGACGGGGGCGGCGGTGTCCCGCTTGAGGGTGCAGGGCGCCATGGACTTCAGGTCGCCGGGCTGCCCCGCCCCGTTCCCGATGGCGGTGGCGATCCTGCCGATCGTCTCGCGGCGCTCTTCGGTCAGCGGCCTCAGGATGGATGTGTCCACCCGGCTCGGCCCGGCCTTCTCCCACGAGGCGGCCCAGCGCTTGTACGCGTCCGCGACCTGTGTGTCCAACTGCGCGAGCTGGGCGTCGACTTCGGACCGGGCCCGCTGCGACACCTGCGACAGCTGCTCGGCGACGTCGGGGCAGTCGATGGTCGCTGTCCGCTGGCCGTTCTCCGACGGGGCGGGGGCAGCCGTTCCGTTGCCGGCCGAGGCGTTGCTGGTGACCAGAAGGATCCCCCCTCCCCCCAGCGCCAGTGCGGTCACCGCGGCGACTGCTGTACCGATGACTCGGGAACGTCTGTGGCCCTTCTTCTTCACGGGGCTTCTCTCCGATCGTCGCTCTCGCCGGGAGTGGGACTCTCCGTCGAGCCCCCCGGCCGGATACGCAAACGGCCCTCCCCCGGCCCGCCCCCACCGGCGACCGTGGTCGTCTTGCTGTCGCGGCGGGACACGCTTCCACCCAAGGGGAGGGCTCAACGCATACGGGGATACGGAGGGGAGCGCTCTCCCGTTCAATGCTCTTCAAGAATTTTTTCGCCCGGTCCGCGTGACGGCGCTCCCGTCCGCGAGAGGCCGGTCTAGACGAGCCCTGACCCGCGCCACAGCAGCAGCACCACATCGACCGCGGCGACAGCGATCGCGACGAGGAACGGTGCCCGCGGACGTACGCGTCCGAGCAGCGCCCCACCCACTGCGGCCCCGGCGGTGATCAGCACGACCGCCACCCCCGGCGAATGGGCCCGCCCGGGACCCGCCGTGCTCAGCAGCGCGGACGCCGACACCAGCGGCACGGGCAGCAACAGCCGCGCCCCGGCCGGCCCCAGCCGCTGCGGCCAGCCCCGCACCCCGGTCCTCAGATCGTCGTCGATGTCCGGCAGCACATTGGCCAGATGGGCGCCCACACCCAGCAGCGCCGACGCCGCGACCAGCCACCAGTGCGGCCAGGGATGTCCCGGCAGGCCGAGCGCGACGAAGGCGGGGAGGCTGCCGAAGCCGGCCGCGTACGGCAGCCAGGACCACGGTGTGGCCTTGAGTCCCAGGTTGTAGGCCCATGCCGCACCGACCCCGATGAGGTGGACGACGGCGGCGGGCACCCCGGACGCCAGCGAGAGCAGCACGCAGAGGGCCAGTGCCGTCAGCGCCGCGGACCGCACCGTGCCGGCCGGAACCGCCCCGGACACCACCGGCTTGGCGCACCGGCCGACAGCCGCGTCACGGTGCGCGTCGGCAGCGTCGTTGCACCACCCCACCGAGAGTTGGCCCGCCAGCACCGCGCCCGTCACCGACAGACATCCCGGTCCGCTCCTGCCCGCACTCAGGGCCAGTCCGGTGACCAGCAGGGTGACCGCGGCCGCCGGTACCGGGTGGCAGGCCCGCAGCAGGCCGCGCGCCCGACGGTATCCGGGGGCGAGGAGGGCGGAGGGTGACGAGTCTTCAGATGCCACCCACGGATCGTAAGGCCGGCCGGAACGGAGAGACGGCCCCTGGCGGCCCGACGCTCCCACCCACTCCGCCACCCGTCACCCGTCACCCGTCACCCGTCACCCGTCACCCGCGTGGCGTTGCCCCGGATGGACGCCGGAAAGCATGTCCCGGGGATGTCCGGGGCATTGCATGAGGTCGAAGACCGCCGACCGGGGGAGCCGGATGAGCCGCATCGCCGCTGTGCACGGAGTCCTGGCACCCCACCGTCACGCGCAGCGCGAGATCACCGATCTGATGGCCCGTACGTGTCTGCCCGCGGGCATGGACCGCGCCGTGCTCGACCGGCTGCACACCGCGGCGAAGGTCCGCTCCCGCCATACCGTGCTGCCGCTCGACGCATACGCGGGCCTCGACGGCTTCGGCGCGGTCAACGACACGTTCATCACCGCCGCGACGGACCTCGGTGCCGAAGCCGTCGAGGGGGCGCTGCGCGCCGCGGAGATCTCCCCCCGCGACGTGGATCTGCTGGTGTTCACCTCGGTGACCGGTATCGCGGCCCCCTCGGTGGACGCCCGGCTCGTCGGGCGCCTGGGCCTGCGATCCGACGTCAAACGGCTCCCCGTCTTCGGACTCGGATGCGTCGCGGGGGCGGCGGGCATCGGCCGGCTCCACGACTATCTGAGGGGCTGGCCCGACCATGTCGCCGTACTGCTCTCCGTCGAGCTGTGCTCGCTGACCTTCCAGCGTGCCGACCCCTCACCCGCCAACCTGGTGGCGAGCGCGCTCTTCGGCGACGGGGCCGCCGCGGTTGTGGCGTGTGGCGCAGGACGGCTGCCGCGGGGCCCCGGGCCGACGGTGGTGGCAACGCGCAGCCGCCTCTACCCGGACACCGAGCAGGTGATGGGGTGGGACATCACCAGCAGCGGCTTCCGCGTCGTACTCGACTCCACGGTCCCCGATGTCGTCCGCCGGCACCTCGCCGACGATGTCGACGGATTCCTCGGCGATCACGATCTGAAGAGGCACGATGTCACCGCGTGGGTGTGCCACCCCGGCGGTCCGAAGGTGCTCGAGGCAGTGGCGGAGACGCTCGACCTGCCCCAGGGCGCCCTCGATGTCACATGGCGCTCGCTGGCGGAGGTGGGCAACCTCTCCTCGTCGTCGGTACTGCACGTACTGCGGGACACCCTCCGCGGGCGGCGGCCCCCGCCCGGCACACCGGGCCTGCTGCTCGCGCTCGGCCCCGGCTTCTGCTCCGAACTGGTCCTGCTGCGCTGGTGAAACGGGGACAAGATGATCTGGTACACGGTGCTGGTGCTGGCCGTCGCGGCCGAGCGGACGGCCGAGCTGGCGGTGGCTCGCCGTAACGCCCGATGGAGCCTGGCCCGCGGTGGTACGGAGTCGGGACAGCGCCACTACCCGGCCATGGTGGTCCTGCACACCGGCCTGCTCGCCGGGTGCCTGTACGAAGTCCTCGCCGCGGAAACGCCCTTCGTGCCCGCGGTGGGGTGGCCGGCGCTCGCGGTGGTCCTGGCCGCCCAGGGGCTGCGCTGGTGGTGCATCAGGACGCTGGGCCCGCAGTGGAACACCCGGGTGATCGTGGTCCCGGGCCTGCCCAGGGTGACCGGCGGCCCGTACCGGCGGCTGCGCCATCCCAACTACGTCGCCGTGGTGGCCGAGGGGATCGCCCTTCCCCTGGTTCACGGCGCCTGGATCACCGCACTCGCTTTCACCGTGTGCAATGCGGTCCTGCTCATCGTGCGGATCCGTTGTGAGGACACGGCTCTCGCCACGACGGCGGAGGCCCCGGCAGCCGCGGGCGCACGGGCGTGACCGACCTGCTGGTCGCCGGCGGCGGCCCGGCCGGACTGGCCGCGGGCATCTACGCGGCGCTTGCGGGGATGGAGACCGTGGTGATCGAGCCCCGCCCGGGGCCGGTGGACAAGGCGTGCGGCGAGGGCATCATGCCGGGCGGGGTGCGGTCGCTGGACGCCCTCGGCGTCGGCATCCGCGGTCGTGAACTGCGTGGAATCCGTTACGTGGACGGCCCGCGGTCGGCCACAGCCGCGTTCCTCGGCGCGTCCGGTCTCGGCGTACGGCGGACCGTGCTGCACACCGCTCTGGCGCGGCGTGCGGCCGAACTGGGTGTCGAGGTCGTGACGGGCAAGGCCTCGGACGTACGGCAGGGCCCCGACTGGGTGGCCGCCGCCGGGCGACGGGCCCGTTGGATGATCGCGGCCGACGGCCTCCACTCCCCCGTACGCAGAGCGCTGGGTCTCGACCTGCCCGCGCGCGGCGCGGTCCGCCGGTACGGCCTGCGCCGCCACTACCGGGTGGCGCCGTGGACGGACCATGTCGAAGTGCACTGGTCCTCGCAGGGTGAGGCCTATGTGACTCCTGTGGGCGAGGACCTGATCGGCGTCGCGGTGCTGAGTCCGGTCCGGTGCGGCTACGCCACGCACCTCGAGCGCTTCCCGCGGCTGGCCGCGATGCTCGGCGGGGCTCCGGCGACGCCGGTCCGCGGCGCGGGGCCGATGCGCCAGCGCGTACGCGGCCGGGTGGCCGGGCGGGTGCTGCTGGTCGGCGACGCGGCCGGCTACGTGGACGCGCTGACCGGCGAGGGCATCGCGCTCGCGCTGGCGTCCGCCGAAGCGGCTGTGCGCTGCCTCGGCGGGGGGCGCCCCGGTGACTACGAGACGCAGTGGCGGCGGCTCTCGCGGCGGCACCGTCTGCTGACCGGCGCGCTGATCCGGATCAGCGGCCGGCCCGGCACCGCCCGGCTGATCGTTCCCCTGGCGTCGGCGGTGCCGTCGGGCTTCGGTGCCGCTGTGCATGCTCTCCAATGACGCGGTAGCGGGCGGCGCGGCACCTGACGGAGCGGTGTCCGGGCCCACCGCCGCGAGCCGCCCGGGCCGCAGGGCAGAATCGGGTCGACGGAACGGAAGGAAAACCGTACCCGCACCAGCACCCGTACCAGCACCGTCACCCCGCCGACCCGAGAGGATCCCCGTGAATCTCTACGACATCCCGCTGCGCACCCTGGCCGGCGAGCCCGCCTCACTCGGCGACCACAAGGGCAAGGCCCTGCTCATCGTCAACGTTGCTTCGCAGTGCGGGCTGACCCCGCAGTACGAGGGACTGGAGCAGTTGCAGCAGCGCTACGCCGGCCGTGGGTTCGCTGTGCTGGGCTTCCCCTGCAACCAGTTCATGGGCCAGGAGCCGGGCACGGCCGAGGAGATCCGGACCTTCTGCTCGACCACCTACGGGGCAACGTTCCCCCTGTTCGAGAAGGTCGAGGTCAACGGGGAGAACCGGCACCCGCTGTACGCCGAGCTGACCCGCTCCGCCGACAGCTCCGGCGAAGCGGGCGACATCCAGTGGAACTTCGAGAAGTTCCTTCTCTCCCCGGCGGGCGAGGTGGTGGGCCGATTCCGGCCCGGCACCGAGCCCGGGGCCGAGGACGTCGTCTCGGCGATCGAGGCGAACCTTCCCGTCTGAAAACGCTGACGCCACACACGAAGCCCTCCAGCCGGGTCTCATGGAAACCGGCTGGTGGGCTTCGAGCTGTTGGGCAGTCCGG
>NZ_JBEXKU010000128.1:0-14309 GCF_040609575.1 Streptomyces sp. NPDC004647
ATCACCCCGTCGGTGTAGGGCTTCTTCGCCTCCAGCCCGAAACCGGTCGCCCGGTGCCGGCGCAGCGGCTCCACCTCGTTGAACGACCCCTCGTCCAACAGCAGATCGATACGCTCGCGCACCGTCAGCTTGCCCTTGGCCCTCTGGGCCTCGGTCGCCCGGTCACTGGGGCCACGCCGGGCCTGCTCACGGATCGCGTGCAACTCGGCCACGGGCTGAGATGGTCCCGTCCCGTCGGCGGCCTCCCGTCCTGTCGCCAACTCAACCACGAGGGAGAGCCTTTGAGAGGTACCCAACCGTTCCCCGTTCGTACGCTCCTCCGAGCGCGGTCCCCGTCGCGCCGCCGCCTGAACCGTGCCGGATCCGCAGCAAGATGGCTGCCGTCAGCAGCTCACCATCGCGTGCCGGCCTGCAGCCACGGAACCGATCCATTCGATTGCCGTCCACCACCGGGCCCGCACTAACCGGAGACACCAACTCTTCCGTCATCATGGCTGCGAAAAGCCTTCCCGCACGGCCTTCAGGGAGAATTCCGAGCGACGACGAACCACAGTTCTCATCTCCCACGGGGTACCAGTTCACCGGACGTGACGATTAGTCGCGCAGGCAGCTGACTCTCGTGTGAGGCTAGACGAGAAACATGGCGGACCTGAACCCCTAGCTTTACGGAGGGGGCCACTGTCTCCCCATTTCACGGTGCGCCACAATTAGGGGTGCGTAGGGGTTGGCGATGGGTGCATTTCTCCGCACGCTGACGGTCCTGCCAGCGCCTATCTCCCGCTTTCCCCTGGCGTCCCCCATGCCACGATACGGCCCGCGATCCGCGGCCATGCGATCGTGTCGGCGAGTTGGTGCCGCAGCGTCCCGTACGGCCGCGAACACCACGAAGGCGCCTCCTCATCTCCGGAAAAACAGCTCACGACCTACGAAAAAAGCTGGACGGGACGACAGGATTCGCCTGCCCCGTGGGCACGGGTTCGGGCGCGACCGTGGGTATCCGCATCACCGGTCGCGGTCCAGATACTTGAGGACCGCGAGCACCCGGCGGTTGTCGTCGTCAGACGGCGGCAGACCCAGTTTTCCGAAGATGTTCGATGTGTGTTTGGCGACCGACCGCTCGGTGATGAAGAGTTGCCCGGCGATAGCGGCGTTGGACCGTCCGCCGGCCATCAGCTCCAGCACTTCCAGCTCGCGGGGCGACAGCCCTTTCACCGAGCTCTCGGTCGAACTCAGCGACATCAGCTGCGAGATGACTTGCGGGTCCATCGCGGCGCCACCTGCGGCGACCCGCCGTACTGCCTCGATGAACTGATCGGCGTGGAACACCCGGTCCTTGAGGAGATAGCCGATGCCGCCACTGCCGTCGGCCATCAACTCGCGGGCGTACAAGTGCTCCACATGCTGCGAGAGGACCAGGACCGGCAGGCCGGGCCGCGCACGGCGGGCGGCGAGGGCGCACTGCAGGCCCTCGTCCGTCTGGGACGGCGGAAGTCTGACATCGACCACGGCGACGTCCAGCTCCACCTCTTTGAAGGCGCGGGTGAGTTCGGGCCCGGTCTCAACGGCTGCGACCACCTCGAAGTCGTACGCTTGCAGCATCCGCACCAGGCCATCGCGCAGCAGGAAAAGATCTTCGGCGACGACAACACGCAAGGCAACTCCATCGTGGCTATGGTAATGCCGCCCGCGGAACTGCCGACGGCGAGTACGCGACTGAAAGTACCGTCTCGCCGTTAACGCGCGTCTGCCTGATCCGGCTGCGTCGTGGCTCAATGTTCATGGACGTGCGTTCAGCCGCTCGGCGACCGCGTGGGCGGTCGGCCGGTGAACCTCGCCCTCGACCGCACCGTCCCGGAGGAAGATCACGCGGTCCGCGTACGAAGCGGCGACCGGGTCGTGCGTGGCCATCACAACGGTCCGCCGGGCGGCACGGACGTAGCCGCGCAGCAGCTCGAGGACCTGGCGCGCGGACGGCGCGTCGAGGGCTCCGGTGGGCTCGTCGGCGAGGATCACCGCAGGGTGGCTCACCAGGGCCTGCGCCACGGTGACGCGTTGCCGCCCACCGTCCGACAGCTCGCTCATCGGGCGGTGCCGGACAGCGCAGAGCCCGAGCCGGCGCAGCACCGCGTCGACCTGCTGCGGCACCGCGCGGTGACCAGCGATGCGCCGGGCCATGGCGATGTTCTGGTAGACCGTCAGGCCCTGTTGCAGCCGGTGGACTCCGAAGATCAGGCCCACCCGGCCGCGCCGCAGCAGCGCCAGCTCCCTCTCGCTCCTGCTGCCCAGGGAGACGCCGTCGAGGACGACTCGGCCGGAGTCCGGCCGGTCGAGGCCGGCGGCACAGTGCATCAGCATGCTCTTGCCGGACCCGGACGGGCCCACCAGGGCTGTGAAGGTGCCTCGCTCGAAGCCGAGGGTGACGCCCGCCGGCGCTGTCACCCGGTCGCAACCGCCGGAGTGGACCCGGCGCACCTCCTCCAGCTGCAGGGCCGGTGCGGCGGCGGTGCTGCCTGCCTTCAGCATGAGATCTCCATCGTGGTGGGGGAACCACGCGGCTCACGGGACTGGGCCGCTTCAGATGCTTACGACACTAGGCACGGGGCCGTCGCGTACCCAGCCGGTTGCGTACCGGAGTCGGGAAGCAAAGGGCGCCCACCGAGGTGGCACCAGATACACCCCCTATTCGGGCCCCTGCCCCAGTGTCAGGAACACTCTGGCCGTCGAGACTGGACGTGCACTCGAAGAATCGGTTCCCACGAGGAGGAACGGGTGAACAAGACAAGGGTTCTGGGCGCCTTGCTCACGGCCGCACAGGGACTGGCGCTGGCCATCGCCTCATTGGTGGGAGGGGTCGTGCTTGTCGTGCTGTCGGTTGTGTCCATCGCCCTGATCCCTGTCGGCATCGGCGCCTTCACCACCCCGCTCGTGCTCTCGGCGGTACGAGCACACGCCAATCTGCGCCGACGGCTCACCACCGACTGGGGCCGTATGCGCGTCCCCGCGCCGTACCGCCCGTTCCCCTCCGACATGCGCACGGGCATCGTCGGGATCATGGAGCGCTGCAGCCTGATGGTGAAGGACCCAGCGACGTGGCGCGACCTGCGGTGGCTCGTCCTTGACATGACGGTCGGCTTCACCACCGCCCTGTTGCCCGCCGCGCTGACCGTCTACGGCGTCCACGGCGTCCTCTTGCCCTTCGGCCTGTGGCAGCCGCTCGCCAACGGCAGTGGTGAGAACTGGTACACCTTCGTCCCGGTCACCGGCTGGGGCACCGCCTTCCTCGCCGCGGTGATCGGCGCGGGCCTGCTCGCCGTGTGCAGCGTCCTCAACCCGCAGCTGCTGCGCGTCCACTTCCTTCTCAGCCGCGGCCAGTTGGCGCCGCCCCGCGAGGTGGCGCTGAACGAGCGGATCGACCAGCTCACCGAGACCCGGCACGAGGCCCTGGACGCCTCCGCCGCCGAACTGCGCCGCATCGAGCGGGACCTGCACGACGGCGCGCAGGCCCGACTGGTCGCGATGGGGATGAGCTTCGGGACGATCGAGGCGCTGATGGACAAGGACCCCGACCACGCAAAGAAGCTGCTGGCGCAGGCCCGCGAGACGTCCGCCGAAGCGCTCACCGAGCTGCGGGACCTGGTGCGGGGCATCCACCCGCCGGTGCTGGCCGAGCGCGGTCTGGGCGATGCGGTACGGGCACTGGCGCTGCGGATGCCGATGACCGTCCACGTCGACATCGATGTGCCGGGGCGGGCCGACGAGCCTCTGGAGTCGGCAGCCTACTTCGCAGCCAGCGAGGCACTGACGAACGCGGCGAAGCACTCGAACGCCCAGCAGGTTTGGGTCGACATCCACCACCGGGACGGCATGCTGCGGATCAGCGTCAGCGACGACGGCCAAGGCGGGGCGAGCATCGGGCACGGCTCCGGCCTCGCGGGGGTCGAGCGGCGGCTGAGCGCCTTCGACGGGGTGCTCGCGGTCAGCAGCCCGCCCGGTGGCCCCACCATGGTCACCATGGAGATGCCGTGCCGGCTCGCCCCGGCCCGCCCGGCCGAGTGAGTCCGGCCCCCGTCGGACGCGCCCCGAGCACCCGTTCCATGCACTTGTTGTCGTGCAGCTTTCGGCCAGCTGATTGATGCTCCCCCGTCCCTAGACTGACCTCGGCACACGGGAACAAATGTTTCCTGCTTGGACGGGGGTCGGCGTGCCGATGGATCTGATTGACCGAAACAACGAACTGAAACTTTTCGACTCGGCGCTGACAGCTGTGGGCGCCGGGCGCCGCCACATCATGCTTGTCCAAGGCGGGGCCGGTGTCGGCAAGAGTTCGATCCTTGACACCTTCATGCAACGCGCCATGGGTTCGGGATGGGAGGTGCTCCGCGCCGTAGGGACGGAGTCCGAGCGCACCGTGCAGCTGGGTGTCATGCGTCAGCTGACGCAGGCCGCGGCCGCAGCGGGGCTGCCGGAACTTCAGCTGCCGACACAGGAACCGCCGCGGGTCGAGGCCATGCTGATGTTCTGCAGGGCGGTGCGGGATCTCGGCTCGCGTACGCCTCTGGTGTGCTGCATCGACGATCTGCATCACATGGATGCCGCGTCGCTGCAGCACTTCCTCTTCCTCTCCCGCCATCTCGGGTCGGCGCGGGTGTTGTTGCTGGCGTCTCTGTTACCCCATCAGAGCGCTCAGGACACCACGCTCAGTGCGGAGTTGCTGCACCGGCCGGATGTGCAGCACATCCGGCTCGGGTTGCTGAACGCGCAGGCCGTGGAGCGTGCGGTCGCCGAGTGCACGCCCGGCGGGCATCCACCGAGGGACGGGGCGGCGGCCGCCTTCCACGTGCTCACCGGAGGCAATGCCCTGCTTCTCAAGGCACTGCTCACCGAGCACCACACGACGGCCGACCGGAACAGTGCCGCAGTGGGGCCGCGCCCCGCTCAGGGTGGACTGTTCAGCCAAGCCGTCGCGGCATGCCTGCGGCGCAGCGGCCCGGTAGCGCATGACGTCGCCGGAGTTCTCGCCGTTCTGGGGGAACTGGCCAGCACGGAACTGGCCTCGGAGCTCCTCGGGCTGTCGATCTCGACGACTGCGCAGGCCGTGGCCGCACTGGAGTCCTGCGGCCTGCTGCGGGAACTCCGCTTCCGCCACGAGGCCGTACGGACTGCCGTCCTGGACAGCCTGGGCCCCGACGAGCGCACCGGGCTGCACCGCGACGCTGCGGTGCTGCTGCACGCAGGGAGTCTCGCCCCGTCCGCCGTGGCCCACCATCTGTCTGCGTCTCAGAACGGGTCCCGCCCCTGGTCGCACGTACCGTGGGCGGCCGACGTACTGCAGGAGCAGGCCAATCTGGCGCTGGCCGACGGCCATCCGCGGCAGGCGGCCGACATGCTCCGGCTGGCCTGCCGGATCTGCCCCGACGAGGCGCAGCGGCTGCAGCTCACGCTTCGGCACGCCGCGGTCATGTGGAGGTTCGATCCGGCGGCGGCGGAGCGGCTGCTGCGTGGTCCGCTTGCGGCCCTGAACGCCGGCAGGCTGCCCGCCGCGGCGCGCCCGCTGCTCACCCAGCTACTGATGGAGCAGGGCAGGCTCGCCGAGACGTTGTCGGCCGTCCCCGAGCCGCCGGCCGTCCCCGAGCCGCCGGCCGGTCTCTCCGAACGTCCGCAGGCGGACCGGACGCAGACGTCCTTCGGGCCTCCGCGGACCGTCTTGTGGGCGACGCCCGGGGTGGCCGACGAGTCCGCCGCCGCGGACGCCGAACAGCTGCTGCAGAACATGGCGCTCACCTCCGGCACGCTGCATGCGCTGATCCGGGCGGTGCGGGCTCTCCTGCACTCGGGCCGGCCGGACCAGGCTGTCCCGTGGTGCGAGAAGCTCCACGCAGAGGCCAAGGGTCAGAACGCCCCGGGATGGTCTGCGGCCTCCGCCACCCTGCACGCCGAAATTCTCCTGCACCTGGGCGACTTGTCCGGTGCCGAGCAACAGGCGCTGGCGGCCTTGGACCAGCTGCCTCAGCCCCGAACCGGCTTCTACGCCTGCGCCCCGGCAGCGGTGTTGATCCGGGCGCGCACCGCCATGGGCCGCCATTCCGAGGTGGCCCGACAGCTGGAGCATCCCGTGCCCGAGGACCTGCTGGCCAGTGTGCACGGGCTCGCCTACCAGCGGGCGCGCGGCCTGCATCTGCTGATGACAGGTCAGTTCGACGCAGCACTGGCCGACTTCCTCGAGCTGGGCCGGGCGGCCAAGGAGTGGCAGCTCGACTCGCCCGTGTGCCTGCCGTGGCGCACCGATGCCGCCCGAGCCCTGCTCCGCCTGGGTGAGCCCCAGCAGGCCAAGCGGCTGGTGCTCCAGCAGCTCTCGTCGCCCGAGGCCCGGAATCCGTGGGTGCGCGGTATCTCACTGCGGCTGCGCGCCCAGTTCACCGATGGCCGGCAGGCCCTCGCGTTGCTGGAGGAGGCCGTCGAGGAGCTGCGCCGCTCCGGGGACCGGCTGGAACTGGCCGGTGCGCTGGCCGACGTCGGGCGGATGGCGCAGGCGCTGGGCGACAACACCAAGGCCGGGCTGATGACCCGGCGTGCCTGGAGCCTGGCTCACGCCTGCGGGGCCGAGGCGCTGCGCGAGGAGATCCTGCCGGGCCTGGCTTCCCGGGCGCAACCGCGCACCCCGAAGCAGCCGCAGACCGTCCGGACGGCAGCCGCCGGCAAGCTGAGCGACTCCGAGCGGCGGGTGGCGGCCCTGGCCGCGCACGGCTACACCAACCGGGAAATCTCCATGAAGCTCTACATCACGGTGAGCACCGTCGAGCAGCATCTGACCAGGGTCTACCGCAAGCTGGGCATCACGCGGCGCCAGGACCTGCCCGCGGACCTGCAGATGAGTGTGCTGGAACTGGTGTGAACGAAGAGGCCCCCTCCCCAAGCAGGGGGAGGGGGCTTCTTGTCGTCGTAGTTCAGTTGCCGGGTATCACCGGCCACTTGTCGTCCGGGACTCCGGCGAGGAGCGCACCCGTCGAGGTGGTCTTCATCAGCCGATTTCCGTACACACTGTCCCCCGTATGTCTTTACAGTCCTTACCTACTGGATATCCACGCGTATCGATGCATATCCCCGGCCATTTACTGTCAACTGCCGCCCAGGATCCCCCGGACGACACATCAACAGCCTGCCCATGGGATCAATCCTTTCCCAAGGATTCCGCGATGGCTTAAAGTTGCATGGCAGTCTTTGCGCGAGAGAAGGGGCCATCAAAGTTGCATGGAATCGAAGATTCCAGATTACGGTTCGGAGAGCTGGACGAGGAGAGCGCATCCGCTTACCGGCAGGCCGTCCGCTCGGGCCGGTTTACCCGCAAGGAGATTGCCGAGGAATTGAATCTGACATCCGAAGAAACGCTTCGGATCGAGCAGATTCTGACCCGTCTGCGGCTGCTCCAGCCCATGCCGGGAAGTCCCGGCCAGCTGGCTCCGTCCAGCCCCGAAGCCGCGGTGGCCGATCTCGTCGGCTGCACCGAGGACCACATCCGAAGTCTCCAGCGGGCCGTCACGGACATTCGCAGCACGATGATGTCGCTGATGCCGGTCTACTTCGAGGGCCGCCGCGAGCGCAACCGCGCCGAAGCGTTCGACCTGATCACCGATGTGGACGCCATCCGCGCCCTGCTTCACGAGCACCGCGTGCACGCGAAGTTCGAGATACTCACGGTCCAGCCCAACGATGCCCAGGGGGCGGCCCCGCTGCTGGCCTCGCTGCGCGACTCCATGCTGGAGACGCTGGACCGCGGAGTGCGGCTGCAGACCCTCTACCAGCACACCGCACGCGGCGACCTCATCACCAGTTCCTACGTGCGCGAGGTGACCGCAAAAGGCGCAGAGATACGCACCACGAATGAACTGGTAGACCGCCTGATAGTTTACGACAGGGAAGTGGCTTTCCTACCGGAACAGGCAATCGACGGGCCCGGGCGCAGCGCCATCGTCGTGCGGGAACCGAATCTCGTCGCCTTCATGTGCAAGGTCTTCGAGTACCAGTGGCACGGCGCCACCCCGTTCCTGCCGGATGCCACCCAGCCGGAACCCATCACCGACGAAGTGAAGCTTTCGATAATCCGGCTGATGAGCCGCGGCTACAAGGACGAGATGGTGGCCCGGAGGCTCGGCATGTCGGTACGCACCTGCCGGCGGCACATCGCCGAGCTCACCGAAGGGCTCAACGCCGTCAGCCGATTCCAGGCCGGAGTCAACGCCGCGATGAGCGGCCATGTGGATCTGCAGGAAAGTGAGTGAGCGAGTGCAGGAAGCACCCCAACCGTCACGGTCACGCTGACGCTCGCTCAGCATGGGCAGCCGGGTTTCCGGGGCGTGCCCGATGCCCATGTCGTATACGGCCCGCGGCACTTGTGGTACGGCAGCGCCGCGCGTCGGTCGGCCACACCAGCGGCCAGTGGTCGACCAGCGCCGCTGGTCCACCGCCTCCCCCCTTGGAGGACGCGGGACCGTCGCGCGGGCTCCGAAGCACGTGGTTGCCGGGGCCGAAAGCCGGCGGTTGTGCCGTCAGCGGACCGCCGCGGGGGCCATGAGTTCTGCGGCCCGACGCGCCAGCGCGGACCGGTCCACTTTGCGGTTGGAGTTCAATGGCAGCTCCCGCAGATGCTCGTAGCGGCGGGGCAGCATGCCGTGCGGCAGCACCTCCCTCAGGGCGCGGGAGAGCAGCATGGGGGATACCTTCGCGCCGGTGTAGAAGACGACGAGTTCGGTGCTGCCGCCCTCCGGCCGGTGGGGGACGGTGACCGCGTCGTCGACGCCGTCCTGGCCGCGCAGCGCATGTTCGATCTCGGCGAGTTCGACGCGCCAGCCCTGCACCTGGACCTGGGCGTCCAGCCGGCCGAGGTACACCAGCTCGCCGTCGTCGAGGCGGCGTACCCGGTCGCCAGTGCGGTACCAGATGCGGCCGTCCCGCTCGACGAAGCGGCCCTCGTTGTCGGCCGGGTCGAGGTAGCCGTGCGTCATCTGCGGTCCGGTGACCAGGAGTTCGCCCTCGTCGGCCACGGGCCGGTCCGCCTCGTCCACCAGCAGGTGGTCGTGCCCCTCGTGCACTCGCCCGATCGGAACGAGTCCGTTGACGCTGCGCGCCGGTGAGCTCTCGGAGTGCCAGAGGTGCCCGGTGATGGTGACCGTCAGCTCGGTCGGACCGTAGATGTTCGCCAGGGCGGAGGCCGGGGCGGCCGTCTGCCAGTCGGCGGCGTCCTGGCAGCGCAGCGCCTCACCGGCGAAGAAGCTCCAGCGCAGGGTGGGCAGCGCCCCCGGGGTGAGCCCGCCCATCCGGCGGAGGAGGGAGATGGCGCTCGGGGTGGAGAACCACACGGTGACGCCGCGCTCGGCGAGGAAGCCGGGCATGTCCCGGTAGGCCTGCGGCGGCACGTACGCGATGCTCGCCCCCGCGCCCCATGCGCAGAACAGGTCGAAGATGCCGCAGTCGAAGTTGAGGTCGAAGGTCTGGGTGAAGATGTCGTCCGGGCCGAAGTCGTACTGCTGGTTGATGAGTTCGAAGTAGTGGTGGGTGTTGCCGTGGCTGATCGGGACGCCCTTGGGAACTCCCGTCGAGCCCGAGGTGAAGAGCATGTACGCGGTGTCGGAGCAGGTCACCGGGCAGGGCTCGGTCAGCGGCTCTGCGCCGTCCTCCAGCCGCCCGTCGGCGTCCGGCGCCACCACGGGCAGCGGCACTCCGCCTTCTGCGAAGAGGTCCTGGGTCCCCGCCAGGCCCTGTCCGTCGGCGAGCAGCACCTGTGCACCGGAGATCCGCAGCATCCGCTGATTGCGGGCCGCGGGGAAGTCCGGGTTGAGGGGCACGACCGTGGCACCCGCGTACAGCGCCGCGAGGATGCCCACGTACGACTGCAGGCCCTTGCCGGCCAGTACGCCTACGACGGGCGGGCCGGCCTGCTCGCCGACGGGCCGGTGGGCGAGCAGCGATCCGGCCCACCGCAGGGCGAGTTCATGGGCGCGCCGGTAGGTGATGACCTCGGCGCCGAGCCGTATCGCGGGACGGTCTGGAGAAAGGGACAGGCCGCGCAGGAATCGGGAGTACAGCGCGGTGTGAGGGTTCCTGGACTTCCCGGTCATGCTGCCTCGCTTTGCGGAAGATAGGGGTCGAAAAGGGTTTCCAGTGTTGTTGCGGAGAAATAGCGTCGCCGTCGGAGAACCGAGTGTCAGCGACCGCTGCCGACTTCCGGCCGGCAGCACAGCGGAAAGGGTGACCGTGATGAGCGCCAAGTGGGACGAGCAGTTCGAGGAACTGGTCCGGAGGTTTCTGCCGTTCATCGACGCGGAGGAGCCGCTGGCCGAAGACATGAACATGCGGGATGCGGGGCTGGATTCGCTCGGCACGGTCGAACTCCTCGGCGCACTCGAGGACCTCTATCAGGTGCGGTTCGTCGACGATGCCCTGACCATGGACACCTTCGCGACCCCGGGGGTCCTGTGGGCGACGATCTCGAAGCTGTCCACGGCCGCCGCCGGCTGACCGGCGCGCCCCTCGCGGCGCGGCCGCCCCCGATCCCGGGCTCAGGCGGTCGCGCCCTGTCGTGGACCCGGGACACGGCGGCGCGGCCGCATGGCCAGCCTCGGATCGACCCCGGTCACCTCGAAGTTCTTCGTCGCGGCGCCGACCCTCCCGAACAGCGCGTCCTGCCCGGTCACCACGAGCCTGCGCACGCCCCGCTCCTTCAGTGAGCCCAGCGCCGCGGGCCAGTCCACGCGCCGGACGCAGCCGTCGAGCAGCAGATTCCGTACGGCATCGCCCGTGGTCAGCAGCGAGCCGTCGTGGTCGGAGACGACGGGCATGTCCGGCTGGGCGAACGTCAGCTTGTCGATGACTTCGGCGGCCGCCTTGCGCCGCAGCCCCTCGAAGGCGGCGGAGTGCATGGGCGGGCGCATGATGTAGAGCGGCAGCCCGCCGATCGCGCGGAGCCTGCCCTGCAGCCACTCGGTCCGGCTCTCGGCGAGGGTCAGCATGTGGAAGTCGTGGTCGACGGTACAGGTCACGTCGTGCCACTCGCCCTGCTCGTCCAGTTCCTCGCACAGCTCGCGCAGCCGGTCGGCCGGCACCCGCGCGAAGGACTGCGTCACGAGGTCGGTGTGCTCCGTGCCGAAGTACGCGTCGAGGCAGCGGGCGAACTCGGCGGTGAGCCGGATGCCGTCCTCGGCGCTCAGCGCGCCGGAGAACACGGCCGCGGCCTTGTTCCCGAAGCTGGGCCCGAGGCACAGGGCAGGGTCGGCTTCGAGCGTGGCCCGGCCCCACTGTGCCAGCGCCAGGCAGTTCACGAGGAAGGCGACCTGCGCGTATTCGGAATAGTCGCCGTCCGCGTCACGGAACCGGTCCATGAGTGAATAGCCGAGCGTCTCGTCCGCAACGCTTACGAGCTCCCTGGCAAAGGGGTTGATCAGCATGAATTTCGCCACGTCGGCAAATGCCGTCGGCCCCATTCCGGGAAAAACGAATGCGGTGGTGCTTTCGGTCTCCATGACTTCCAGTATCAATTCCGGAGGCCGGTGGATGTACCCCTAGAGACCCCAGAGGCCAGGCAGGCCGCATGACTCGGAGACTTTGCTCAGAGACTCTTGAGGTAGGCGGTCATGACGTCTTGGAAGAGCTCCGGCTCCTCCAGGTGCGGGAGGTGGCTGGACTCCTCGAAGATCTCCCAGCGGACGTCCGGGATAAGGTCCTGGTACGGCTGTACGGTGGCCGGCGTCGCCTCGTCGTGGCGCCCGGAGATGAGCAGGGTCGGCACGGCGATGTCCGGCAGGTGCGGCTCCACGGACCAGTCGCGCAGCGTGCCGATGACATGGAACTCGCTGGGGCCGTTCATCGTGAAGTAGACGGTCGGGTCGTTGTACACCTCGTAGAACGACGCCTGGTAGTCGCGCGGCCAGGGCTTCAGCCGGCAGACGTGCTTCTCGTAGAAGGGCGTCATCGCTTCGTAGTACTCGTCGCTGTCGGTGGTACCGGCCGCCTCGTGGCGCAGCAGTGTCTCGTTGACGCCCGGCGGCAGCTGGGCCCGCAGCACCTCCATCTCCCGGAGCCACAGCGGGTAGGACGCGGGCGCGTTGGCGATGACCAATCCGCGCAGCCCCGTGGGCCGGTCCCCGGCGTGCCGGGCGGCCAGCAGACCGCCCCAGGACTGCCCGTACAGCGCGTAATTGTCCGCGATGCCGAGCGCCTGGATGAGGTTGTCCAGCTCGTCGAGGAAGAGCTGGACAGTCCAGAAGTCGGCGCCCCGGCCCGGTAGATGGGTCGAGCCGCCGTTGCCGATCTGGTCGTAGTGCACGATCGGACAGCCCGTACGCTCGGCCAGCTCCGCAAGGTTCAGCAGATAGTCGTGAGTGCTGCCGGGGCCGCCGTGGACGGCGACCAGCGCGGGGCACCCGGAGTCCAGATCACCGGTGACGCGATACCACGTCCGGTACTCGCCGAACGGTACGGTTCCCTTGCGGCTGGGAGCCACGGCCATGTCAACCACTCCTGTGCTGCTGTGCAGTTGATCCCGACGGTAGGCGAAGGGGTCCCGGCGCGGCGTCCCCTACCACCCCCTGTTCTGCAAAACTCGGGCCGCCCTGTGACCCGGAACCGTCACTGCTCTCACGTCACAGCCCGGCCATCCAGTCCTCGACCAGGCGAGCAGTGGATTCCGCTTGTTCCTCCACGATGGTGAAGTGGGTGGCCGGCACCAACCGGTGGGTGTGCGGGGTGAACCAGGGCTCGGCCCGCCAGGCGTCGCCGACATCCGCCGCCTGCTCCGGCGCCAGGAACGGTTCGTCGGCGCCGACGAACAGCACCGGGGCCTCCGGCTTCGCGAGGTCGAACCCCGGCAGCAGGTCGAAGTACGCGCTCATCGCCGACAGCCCAGTGCTGTTGAACAGCCCGAATTCCTCGTCGCGGTCGACCAGGGCCGCCGACATCTGCTCGAAGACCTGTGCCTGCACGCCGCCGCCCGATTCACCGGTCACCCGGTACGTATCGACGAGCACCACCCCGTCGGGCCGCCGCGTGCCCCGTTCCCGCGCCGCCTGTTCCAGCCGCACGGCCGTAGCGTGCGCCAGTACGCCGCCGGACGAGTAGCCGAACAGCACATACGGCTCGCCCTCGGACGCCTCCAGCACGCTCTGGGCCAGGGCCTCCACCAGCGCGTCGACGGAGGCGGGGAGACTGTCATGGCGCGTGAAGCCCGGGATCGGCAGGGTGGATACCCGACGCAGATCCCTGAAGTGCGCCGCGAAGCGCGCGTGCTGATGCGTACCTCCCGTGGCCATCGGCGTACTGAGGCAGATGATCCGGGTCCGGCCTGGGCCGTCCGCGAGGGTGACCGGTGCCGGGAGAGTGTCCAGCTCGGCCACCGAGCCGAACGTCGGCCGCAGCTCGGCCACGGCCCGCAGCAGACCGAACGCCTGGGTGGACCGGCCCGCGCGAATGGCCTCCCGGAACAGACCGGTGACGGTGTCGGCGGGGTCGCCGGCTCTGCCGTCCGCGCCGCTCGGCCCGCCTCCGTGCACGCGGGACAGCGTCCCGGCGGCGGGCTGTGCGGCGTGCGCCTCCAGGAGCGTACGGGCGAGGCCTACCGGGTGCTTGTGGTCGAAGACCACCATCGACGGCAGGGCCAGGCCGGTAGCGGACTGCAGCGCCCTGCGCAGTTCCATCGCTGAGAGGGAATCGAACCCCGCCTCCAGGAAGTCCCTTTCGGGGTCGATCGCGGCGGCGCTGCTGTGCCCGAGGACGACGGCTGCGCGTTCGACGACGATGTCGAGCAGGGCTTGTTCGCGCTCCGCGTCGCTGTCCAGTGCGTCCAGACGATGGCGGAGGTCGGCTGCCGCGGAGGAGGAGGCCGAGGTGGAGAAGGCTGCGGTGGAGGATGGGCGGCGGGCCGGGCGCGGCTGCACCAGCGCGCGGAAGAGGTCGGGGAGGTCACCGGTGCCGCTGGTGGCGGACGCCAGAGCCTTCACATCGAGGTGGATGGGGATGAGGGCGGGGCTGGGGAGGGTGGTGGCGGTGTCGAAGAGGGCCAGGCCTTCGTCCGCGGTGAGTGCCGTGACGCCGGTGCGGGCCATGCGCTGCAGGTCGGCCTCGCTCAACTCGCCCGCCATGCCCGCGGCCTCGTCGGCCCACAGGCCCCAGGCAAGAGACTGCGCCGGCAGGCCCTGGGCACGGCGGTGGACCGCAAGAGCATCCAGAAAGGCATTCGCCGCCGCATAACTCCCCTGACCCGGATTGCCGAACACACCAGCCGCGGAGGAGAAGGTGACGAAGGCGGTGAGGTCGGACCGGTC
>NZ_JBEXKU010000129.1:0-13800 GCF_040609575.1 Streptomyces sp. NPDC004647
CATCGTCGGTGCGGTCTCCGTCGGCATCGCCTACGACAGTGTCCGGGCACGGCTGGTGGGCGCCGTGCCCGGCATCCTGATGTACGCGGGCGCCGCGCTCGCCGTCGGCGCGCTCGCGGCGTTCGCCGTCTCCCGGCGGCTTCGCCGGCGTACGCACGGCATCGAGCTGTCCGAGATATCCGCGCTCCTGGACGAGCGCGAGGCGATGCTGCACGGCATCCGGGAGGGAGTGGTCGCGCTCGACGCGCGCGGCCGCATCCGCCTGGTCAACGACGAGGCGCAACGCCTGCTCGGGCTGACCGGCGAGGCGGCGGGCCACCGGCTCGACGACGTACTGCCACCGGGCAGAACCGCCGACGTGCTCGCGGGGCGCGTGGACGGGGAGGACGTACTCACGGTGTGCGGCGACCGGGTCCTCATCGCCAACCGCATGCCCACCGCCGACGGCGGAGCGGTGGCGACGCTGCGCGACCGTACCGAGCTGGAGCAGCTGGGGCGGGAGCTGGACAGCACCCGTGGCCTCACCGAGGCGCTGCGCGCGCAGGACCATGAGCACGCGAACCGGCTGCACACCCTGGTGGGTCTGCTCGAACTGGGCATGCACGCCGAGGCGGTGGAGTTCATCGCCGAGGTGTCACACACCCACCGGGCGACCGCCGAGCAGGTCACACAGCGGGTGAGTGATCCGCTGGTCGCCGCGCTGCTCGTGGGAAAGAGCGCCGTGGCGGCGGAGCGCGGCGTGGCACTGCGGGTGGGTGAAGCGACCCTGCTCCCGGACCGCGTGGTGGACTCCCGGGACCTGGTGACGGTGCTGGGGAACCTCATCGACAACGCGGTGGACGCGGCGGGCGCGGCTCCGACGGGCGATCCGTTCGTCGAGGCGGAGCTGCGGGCGGAGGGCCGTACGGCCGTGATCACGGTCGCGGACAACGGTCCCGGCGTCCCGGCCGACGCACGTGACCTGGTGTTCACCGACGGCTGGTCCACCAAGGAGCCGCCCGCGCACCGGCGCAGAGGGCTCGGTCTGCCGCTGGTGCGGCGGCTCGCGGAGCGGTACGGAGGCAGCGCGCGGGTCTCGGCACGGGACGGCGGCGGCGCGGTGTTCACCATCGTGCTGCCGGAGGCCCTTCGTGAGCACGACACGCCAACGTCGGCATCGGCATCGGCATCGGGCTGGGCATTGACTCAGTCGGGGTCGCAGGCCGCGGCGGAACAACGGGCAGGATGATCGAGGTCCTCGCGGGCAGGGTGATCGAGGTCCTCGTCGTCGACGACGACTTCCGGGTTGCGGAGATCAACGCGATGTATGTGGCCGAGGTCCCCGGATTCGCGGGCCGCGCACACGACACCGCGCAAGCGCTCGCCCTGCTGGAGCGCGGCACGGGGCGGCCGGAGCCCCGGACACCTGGGCCTGCCCTCCCGAGTGACCCCGGCTGACCTCCGGCTGACGCCCGGTGACCCCCGGCCACGAAGAACCCCGCCACCGGTCACCGGTGGCGGGGTTCTTGATGCGTACGGTCCGATGCGCCGCCCTGCTCCGCGGCGCCGAAGCTCCGGAGACCTCCGGGCTCAACGGATCGTCAGTAGTTGTAGCCGCCGCTCGAGGAGCCGCCGCCGTCGGACGAGGAGCCGCTCTCGTACCCGGACCCGGCGGCCCCGGCGTCGTCGGACGCGCCCGACTCAGCGGCGCCGCCTTCCTTCGACTTCGCGGCGGGGATCGTCTTTCCGCGGTCGTTCTCGGCGTCCTTCTTGATGGCGAACCAGGTGCCACCCACGCCCTGACCGTTGGTCTGGCCGGGCTCCTTGTCGCCCTTGAAGGTGTACGCGGGCCAGCAGTTGATGGCTTCCTGCTTGGTTCCGTTGGGCGTCGTGAAGGTGAAGAGCAGTGCGGGGTCGATACCCGCGGCCTTGGCGTCAGCCGCCGAAACCGGCGCGGACGGCGTCCACTTCTCCAGGCACTTCGCGTCGCAGGCCGTCTTCATCGGCCACGGGTTGTCCTTGGTGAACAGGTAGAGCGTCTTGCCGTCCTTGTCCGTCAGGACCTCGCCCAGATCGGGGCTCTTGAGCACGCCGAGCGCGGGGCGGGCGGCGCCGGCCTTCTTGCCGTCGGGCGCCGAGGCGAACCAGGTGCCGCCCACGTTCTGGCCCTTGGTGTCGCCGGCCTTCTTGTCCTTGGCGAAGCGGTACTGCGGCCAGCCGGCCAGAGTCAGCTGCTTCGTACCGTCCGCGCGGGTGACCGAGCCCAGCAGATCGGGGTTGAGATTGGCCGACGCCGCCGCGTCGTCGGCCGGGACGGGGGGCCAGGTCTTGGCGCAGTCGTCCACACAGTTGGACTTGGCAGGGTCGGGGGTGTCCTTGTCGAAGCGGTACAGCGTCATGCCCGCGCTGTCCGTGACCAGCGATCCCAGCTTGCTGTCCGACCGTACGGCCAACTGCCCCGCGGTCTGGCTCTTCTGGACGCCGGCACCCGCGTCGCTGCCGTTGGCCTTGGGCGAGGCCTCCCCGGCCGCCGGCTGGACGAGTTTGGTGTCAGCCGGCTTGTCCTCCGCTCCGCAGGCCGTGGCCAGGAGCATCGTCGCAGCCACACCGGCGAGCGAGACATTTCGCCACTTCCGCATATCCGTTCCTCACGTTTCGCGATCTCACCGGGCTTCTTCACACGGTGCTCCCGCCTATATACGGGTGAGCCGAGAAGCACGTTCAACGCGCTCATGAAACTTTCGCGGGACGCGGCGCGCCGCTACGACAGGCTCCGCGACCGGGCGTGGGCGACAGCCGTCCCGGTGTCCGCACCGGGTTCCGGCCGGCCCGCCGCGGGGGAGAAGCGCTGGTCCGCGACCCCGGTAGCATTCCGATGGAACCGCCGAAACGATCAACGGAGGATCCGTCCGTGAAAGACATCGCCGTCTTCGGTGGCAGCGCCCACCCGGAGCTGGCCGCCGAGGTCTGTTCGCACCTCGACGTCCCGCTTCTTCCGACCCGTGTCGACCGGTTCGCCAACGACTGTCTGGAGGTCCAGCTCCAGGCCAACTGCCGGGAACGGGACGTCTTCCTGATCCAGCCGCTCGTCCAGCCCGTCCAGGAGAACCTGGTCGAGCTGCTGCTGATGCTCGACGCGGCGCGCGGCGCCTCGGCGGCCCGTACGACCGTGGTGATGCCGCACTACGCCTATGCGCGCTCGGACAAGAAGGACGCCCCGCGCATCTCCATCGGCGGGCGTCTGGTCGCCGACCTCATGGTGGCGGCCGGGGCGAGCCGCGTCCTGGCGATGACCCTGCACTCTCCCCAGGTGCACGGGTTCTTCAGCATCCCGGTGGACCACCTGCACGCCCTACGGGAGCTGGCCGCTCACTTCCGCGGCACGGATCTGAGCAACGCCGTCGTGGTGTCGCCCGACCTGGGCAACGCCAAGGAGGCCGCCGCGTTCGCCCGCATGCTGGGGGTGGGGGTGGCCGCCGGTGCGAAGCAGCGGTTCAGTGACGACCGGGTGAGCATCAGCGCGGTCATCGGAGAGGTCACCGGCCGGGACGTGATCGTCCTCGACGACGAGATCGCCAAGGGCAGCACGGTGATCGAACTCCTCCAGCGGCTACGGGAGTTGAACGTCGCCTCGGTGCGGATCGCCTGCACCCACGGCCTCTTCTCCAGCGGCGCGCTCAAGAGGCTCAGCGAGCAGCCCGAGGTGCAGGAAATCGTCTGCACCAACACGGTGCCCTTCCCGGTGGGGGAACACACCGGCAAGCTCAAGGTCCTGTCGATCGCCCCCGCCCTCGCCGAAGCCATGCGGCGCATCCACAACGGGGAGTCGGTCAGTGCGCTGTTCGACGCGCGGCCGGGTGGCTCGGACCAGCCGGGCTGACGCGTGCGACCCGTGTACTGGTACCGGTACACGCTACGTACCACCTGACTCCAGGCGCTGCCGCTGCGGGAGCACGACGTATTTCGGGTCCCGGGCGGACGCGACGCCGGCTTCGAAGACGCCGAACCGGGTGCACAGCCCCGCCGCCAGGTACGCCGCCCCGGCCAGTGCCGAAGCCGCCTTGGCGCGGCGGCCGAACAGCGGACCGAGCGTTGAGAGTGCGACCCCGGCCACGGTCAGCGCCCGGCCGGTCTTGAGCAGCCGGCCCGGCCGGTCCTGGCGGTACGGCTCGCCGACCAGGCCGAGCCGCCGTTCGAGCCTGCGCATCCCGGCGAGTTCCATGACGGCGCCGAGTGCGCCCATCCGGGACAGCGGCCCTCGGTCCGGGTGCGGTACGCACAGCAGTGCGGCGCCCGCGCCACTGACCAGCGCACCGCCGGCGAACACGAACGGCAGTTCGGGGTAGGCCTCGTGCCACGCCGGGACCGCGGTGTCGGCGAGCAGGACCGCGGTGTAGGTGCACATCGCCGGACCCAGCAGGCCGGACCCAAGTCCGGCGAACCGGCCCAGCCGGGGGAACCGCCCGGTCAGTTCGGAGAGGGCGGACGCGGTGGCCAAGGCGGAGAAGGGCGAGAGGATCCAGGACCCCACCGACAGCGGGGACGTGGGCTTGAAGACCCGCAGCATCATCAGGAACCGCTCCGGACGGCCGAGGTCGTGGATCAGCGCGCCGACGCTGACCAACGCACCGCCGGCAGCCAGACACCGGCCGGCCCTGGCCGGCGACGGCCGCCCGGTCAGATCGGCGACGGCCGACATGGCCGCGGAAGCACCGGCCACCCCGCCCAGGAACAGGTAGGCCGGTACGTCGGGCTCCTTCCACGCGGGGGGCTTGAGGATCGGCCGGCCGTAGTAGGACCGGAACTCCGCGCGCGGAACCATCGCCCGCTCCCGTTCCTGCCCCCGTTTCGGCTCCCGCTCCCGCTCCCGTTCCCGACCCCGCTCACCGCGCCCGGTCACCCTGGCCTCCTCGATGGCGCTCGTCGCCGCTGTCCGCGGCTCATCCTCTGCCATGACCGGCGTGTTCGCCCGTTCACCGCCGCCGGCCTCCGGAGGGCCGCCGTCCCGCGAAGGACAGCGCCACGCTCGCGGCCAGGCCGAGCGCGGCCACGCCCGCGTGCCGCCACATCGACGGCAGGTCGCGGGTCGTGACGACGGGGTCCGGAGGCAGCCCGTACACCTCGGGTTCGTCCAGCAGCAGGAAGAACGCGCCGTCACCGCCGACTCCGTCATCCGGGTCGCGACCGTACAGCCGCGCCTCCGCGACCCCGCGCTCGTGCAATTCCGCCAACCGGCGGTCGGCCCGCTCGCGCAGCTCGTCCAGCGGGCCGAACTGGATCGACTCGGTCGGGCACGCCTGGGCGCAGGCCGGCTCCCGGCCCGCGCCCAGCCGGTCGTAGCACAGGGTGCACTTGAACGCCCGGCCGTCCTCCTCCCGCCTCTCGATCACGCCGTACGGGCAGGCGGGCACGCAGTAGCCGCAGCCGTTGCAAATGTCCTCCTGCACCACCACGGTGCCGAACTCGGTGCGGAACAACGAGCCCGTGGGGCACACGTCGAGACAGGCCGCATGCGTGCAGTGCTTGCACACATCACTGGACATCAGCCAGCGCACACCGGGCTCGGCCGCTTCGGCATCGGCTCCTGCATCCGCTCCGGTAACCGCCGTCTCCGCTCCGGGCGCGCCGAGACCCGGCATGCCCAGCTCGACCGGCGGCGGCCGGTCCGGTGTCACCTGCTGCTCGATGAACGCGACGTGCCGCCACGTGTTGGCGCCCAGCGCGCCCGTGTTGTCGAACGACAGTCCCAGCAAGTCCATCCCCTCGGCGTCGGCCGCCGGGACCCGGTTCCACTCCTTGCACGCCACCTGGCAAGCCTTGCAGCCGATACAGACCGAGGTGTCCGTGAAGAAGCCCATCCTGGGCGGGTGCGTGTCCGGGTAGCCGGCGTCCCCGGCGGGATCGGCCATCGGGCCGGACAACCGGTCGCGGTGAGCTGTCATCGCTGGGAGCCTCCTCCACTCGATCCTGGCTCCTCCGAGTCGTCCGCGACACCGGCGCGGCGCCGGTAGTCCGCCATGTAGTCCAGCAGGGCGGGGCCGCGCGGGCGTCGGCCGGGACGGATGTCGCAGGTCGCCGCCTTGGACTCCTGGATGTGTACGTTCGGGTCGAGCACCACGGACAGCAGTTCGTTGGCCGCGTCCCCGGTGGACAGGCCGCGCGGGCCCCAGTGGTAGGGCAGCCCCACCTGGTGGATCGTGCGCCCCCTGACCCTGAGCGGTCTGATCCGTTCGGTCACCAGCACTCTCGCCTCGATCGCGGTACGCGCCGTGACGACGGTCGCCCAGCCCAGGTGCTCCAGACCGCGCTCCGCCGCCAGTTCGGGGGAGACCTCGCAGAAGAACTCCGGCTGCAATTCCGACAGATAGGGCAGCGTCCGGCTCATGCCGCCCGCGGTGTGGTGCTCGGTGAGCCGGTAGGTGGTGAAGACGTAGGGGAACACCGCGCTGCGGCCCGGGTTGTAGCGGTTGCCGGGGCGGTCGTACGCGCGGAGGGCCGGGTTGACCTGCTGCCCGTACAGCGGATTGTCCACCGGCGACTCGAACGGCTCGTAGTGCGCGGGCAGCGGACCGTCCGCCAGCCCCGCCGGGGCGAACAACCAGGCCCGGCCGTCGCTCTGCATGATGAACGGGTCCGTACCCGCCAGCGCGTCCTCCGCCCGGGCGTCCGGCGGCGGCCGGTAGTCGGGCGGCTTGCCGGCTTCGAAGTCAGGGACGTCCTCCCCGGTCCACCGGCGCTCCCGCGCGTCCCACCACACGTACCGCTTGCGCTCGCTCCACGGATTTCCCTCGGGGTCGGCCGACGCCCGGTTGTAGAGGATGCGGCGGTTCGCCGGCCAGGCCCACGCCCAGCCGGGCGCGACCCAGCTCTGTTCGCTGCCGGGCTGCCGGTTGGCCGCGTGGTTGTGGCCGTCGGCGCGTACCCCGCAGTAGATCCAGACCCCGCAGGCGGTGGAACCGTCGTCCTTCAGCTGGGTGTACGAGGACAGCGGCCCCTGCGGCCCGTGTCCGTTCATCTCGGCGAGCACGGCCTCGGCGCTCGGTTCCGCCAGCGGTCCCTCGGTCGGATAGTCCCAGGTGAGGTGGAGCAGCGGGCGGTCGCGCGCCTCCGTGGACCCGACGAGCTTCTGCCGGATGATCCGGCCGAGGTGGTAGTAGAACCACAGGTCGCTGCGGGCCTCTCCGGGCGGGTCGACGGCCTTGTGGTGCCACTGCACCAGCCTTTGGGTGTTGGTGAAGCTGCCGTCCTTCTCCGTATGTGCCGCGGCGGGCATGAAGAACACCTCGGTCGGGATCTCCTCGGTGCGCAGTTCACCGGTCTCGATCTCGGGGCCGTCCTGCCAGAAGGTCGCGCTCTCGATGAGCTGCAGATCCCGTACGACCAGCCAGTCCAGATTCGCCATCCCCAGCCGCTGGAGCTTGGCGTTGGCCGAACCGACCGCCGGATTCTCCCCGACGAGGAAGTAGCCCTTGCAGTCTCCGGAGATCTGGTTCAGCACCGTGCGGTACGTGCCGTGGTCGCCGCTCAGCCGGGGAAGCCAGTCGAAGCAGTAGTCGTTCTCGCTGGTCGCCGCCTCGCCCCACCAGGCTTTCAGCAGGCTCACCACGTACGAGCGCATATTGCCCCAGAAGCCGGTGGTGCCGGCGTCGGCGGCCACGAAGGAGTCCAGGTCCTGGTGTTGGTGGACGTGCGGCATGGGGATGTAGCCGGGCAGCAGGTCGAAGAGCGTCGGTACGTCCGTGGAGCCCTGGATGCTGGCATGCCCGCGCAGCGCGAGGATGCCGCCGCCCGGCCGTCCGATGTTCCCCAGCAGTGTCTGCAGGATCGCCGCCGTACGGATGTACTGGACGCCGACGGTGTGCTGGGTCCAGCCGACCGAGTAGCACAGCGCCGTCGTGCGCTCGCGCCCCGAGTTCGCGGTGATCGCCTCGGCGACCTCGGCGAACGTGTCGCGGGGAATCCCGCACACGTCCTCGACCAGCTCGGGTGTGTACCGGGAGAAGTGACGTTTGAGCACCTGGTACACACACCGCGGGTGTTGCAGCGTCGGGTCCATCTCCGGCTTGTTGCCCAGGCTCGGCCCGCCGCTGCCGTACTGCTCGGCACGGGAGGTCTCGCGGTGCTCCTCGCCGCCGTGCTGCTGTTCCGCCAGGCCCTTCTCGACCCGGGACTTCCACTGGTCACGGTTGCCGGCGGCCGGAGCGGGCTCCGCGCCCTCGTACATCCAGGTCGCCGGGTCGTAGACATTGCCGTCCGGGTCGAACCCGGAGAACAGCCCGTCCAGATCCTCGGTGTCGGCGAAGTCCTCCCGCAGGATCGCCGGCGCGTTGGTGTACGCCACCACGTAGTCGCGGAAGTCCTTGCCGTTGCTCAGCACGTAGTTGATCAGAGCGCCGAGGAAGGCGATGTCCGTCCCGGCCCGCAGCGGCACGTGCAGATCGGCCAGCGCGCTCGTGCGGGTGAACCGGGGGTCGACATGGATGATCTTCGCGCCCCTCGCCTTCGCCTCCATCACCCACTGGAACCCGACCGGATGACACTCGGCCATGTTCGAGCCCTGGATGACGATGCAGTCGGCGCCCGCCAGATCCTGCTGGAACGTCGTGGCTCCGCCACGGCCGAACGAGGTCCCCAGACCGGGAACCGTGGAGGAGTGTCAAATACGCGCCTGGTTCTCGATCTGGATCGCCCCGAGCGCCGTGTAGAGCTTCTTCATCAGGTAGTTCTCTTCGTTGTCCAGCGTCGCTCCGCCGAGCCCGGCGATGCCGAGCGTGCGCCGGACGGTGGCGCCCTCCAACGAGTCCTGCCAGGTCTGCCGACGGGTCTCGATCACCCGGTCCGCGATCATGCCCATGGCCCGGTCCAGGGGGATCCGCTCCCACTCGGTGCCGTACGGGCGCCGGTGGAGAACCGTGTCGACCCGGCTGGGGCTGGTCACCAGCTGCCTGCTGGCCGACCCTTTCGGGCACAGCCGGCCGCGGGAGATCGGCGAGTCCGGGTCGCCCTCGATCTGGGTGACCTTCTCGTCCTCGACGTAGACCCGCTGACCACAGCCCACGGCGCAGTACGGGCACACCGACTGCACGACCCGGTCGGCCTGCTCCGTACGGGCGCGCAGCCGCTCCGTGCCCCGGGAGCGCGCCGCCGCGCCCCGTCCCAGCGCGTCATCGCCGGTGAGCTGCCGGTACACCGGCCAGCCCTCGATCCACTGCCACAGGCCCACGGCGATCTCCCGCCTCGTGTCCCGCTGATGTCCCGGCCACCGTATCGCCGGGTCGGTCACCGCCGCCTGGGGAAGCGGGGGCGGGCGCGAGGACGACGAGGGGCACCGTGCCAGGTCAGGACGGCGGAGCGGTACGCATCCGGCGGGTGCTGTCCGGCAGCCGTTCGGTGATGTCCCGGCCGTCCAGCAGCTCCAGCAGCGGTACGGCAACCCGGCGGGTCGTGCCGAGGGCCTGCCGGGCCTGGCTGAGGGTGAACGGCTGCGGGAGCCCGGCGAGCAGCTCGCCCGCCCGGGCCTCGACTCCGGGAAGCAGGAACACGCCGTCGGCCACCTTCAGCAGACGGCCCGCGCGCACCGCCGCGGCCAGCTCCCGGGGGCCCAGCCGCAGAGCCGCGAGCCGGTGCGCGTCCGGCGCCGCGAAGGGAGCCTCGAGCAGCTCGCCGGTCAGCTCGGCCACCGCGTCCTCCACCGGTGCCGGCAGCGCCGCCCGCCCGCCGGGCGCACACACCCGCCCGGCCGGCACCGACAGCGACGCGGCCCGGGCGAGGGCCGCCACCACATCGGCGGCGGGCAGCCGCAGCCGTCGCCGTACCGCGTCCACCGGCACACCCGGGTCCAGCGGGTGCTCCGCGCTCCACCGCTCGACCAGCACGCGCAGCTCGCCGAGCAGCTCACGCCACGCCTCCGGGTGCACCCGGAGGCCACCGCCGACCGCCCGGCCCACCACCGGCAGCCCCATGGCGCGCAGCTCACCCGTGGTCGCGAACCGCTGCCGCCGCAGGAGCGCGTCGGCCACCGCGCGGGGCGTCGCACCCGCCAGAGCCGCCAGCTCCGCGCCCCGCCGCTGCGCCGCGCCGCGCCGTCGCAATGCGGGCGGTCGTACGTCGAGTACGTCGACACCGGCCGCGATCCGGTGCCGCCCCGGGTCGCGCAGCAACGCCCGGTCGCCGACGCGCAGCGGCAGCGGCCGGTCCAGCCGCAGCCGGGCGGTGCCCGCGTCCAGTGGCCGGACCCGGACGGCGACAGCGGCGGACCCCACGTGCAGGACGAGCTCGCGGGGGAGGCCGCCGCTCTCCGTACCGCGCAGCACCACGTCGGTCTCGCGCGTGGTGAGCCAGCGGCCCCGGGTGAGCAGCGCGTCGCCACGGGCGACCGCGGCGCGCTCGACACCGCGCAGGTTCACCGCCGCCCGTGCCACCGAGGACACCGTGGAAGCGTCCTGCCCCAGCGCCTGGAGGCCGCGCACCCGCATGACCGCGCCGCTGGACGCCAGCACCAGCTCATCGCCCACCCGGAGGGTGCCGCCCGCCAGGGTGCCGGTAACCACCGTGCCGGCGCCGGCGATGCTGAACGAGCGGTCCACCCACAGCCGGACGTCGGCGTCCGCGTCGGCGGCCGGCAGGGTGCCGACCAGCCGGTCCAGGGCCGCCCGCAGCCTGTCCAGGCCCTCTCCGGTGCGCCCGCTGACGGTCACCGAGCCGACCGCTCCGAGGCTCGTCCCCGCCATCCGGTCCAGAGCCTCGGCCCTCGCCGGCCCGGGGTCGGCGAGGTCGCAGCGGGTGACGGCGAGGAGGCCGTGCCGTACGCCCAGCGCGTCGAGCGCCTGGAGGTGCTCGACGGACTGCGGCATCCAGCCCTCGTCGGCGGCCACCACGAACAGCACCGCCGGAACCGGTCCGACACCCGCGAGCATGTTCGGCACGAACCGTTCATGGCCCGGAACGTCGACGAACGCCACCCGCTCCCCACCGGGAAGGGTCGTCCAGCCGAAACCGAGGTCGATGGTGAGCCCGCGGCTGCGCTCCTGCTCCCAGCGGTCCGGCTCCATCCCGGTGAGCAGCCGCACCAGGGTCGACTTGCCGTGGTCGACATGACCGGCGGTGGCGATCACATGCACGGCCGGTCGCTCCTGCCGCCCGCCCCGCCGTTCCCCGTCGAGGGGCCGGGCCGCGACCGGTGAACCGCCAGCACCGCGTCCAGCACGGCCCGGTCCTCCGGACCGTCGACCGTACGCAGGTCCAGGAGGCAGCGGCCGTCCGCCATCCGGCCGACCACCGGGACCGGGCCCGTGCGCAACGGCGGACCGTAGCCGGCAGGCAGAGCGACGGCGGCGCTGGGCAGGGCCACGCCCGGTGCTCCGCCGCCCCCGACGACCGCCTCGGTCACGACCACGGCCGCCGGGATGCCCTCGGCACGCAGTCGCTCGACCAGCAGCCCGGCGCGACGGCGCAGCTCGGTCCCGTCGGTGGTCAGCGCGGTGACCACCGGCGCCTCGGGGCCGCGCAGCGTCGCCTCGAGCGCGGCGAGGGTCAGCTTGTCCATGCGCAGGGCCCGCGCCGCGGGATGGCGCCGCAGTCGCTCGACGAGCGAGGCGTCGCCGAGCAGCAGTCCCGCCTGCGGACCGCCGAGCAGCTTGTCACCGCTGGCGGTCACCAGAGCGGCCCCGTCACGCAGCGCGGTGGCGGCGTCCGGCTCGTCGGGCAGCAGCGGGCACGGGGCCAGCAGACCGGAGCCGATGTCCACCACCAACGGCACGCCCAGCACTGCCAGTTCGGCCACCTCGGCAGCCGCGCTGAAGCCGGTGACCCGGAAGTTCGACGGATGGACCTTGAGCAGGAACGCCGTGTCGGGCCCGATGGCCTCGGCGTAGTCCCGCGCGCTGGTGCGGTTGGTGGTGCCGACCTCACGCAGCGTTGCGCCGGTACCCGCCAGCAGCTCGGGGATGCGGAAGCCGTCGCCGATCTCGACCAGCTCCCCCCGGCTGATCACGATCTCCCGCCCGCCGGCCGCCATCGCCAGCGCGCACAGGAGCAGCGCGGCCGCGTTGTTGTTCACCACGTGCACCGCCCCCGCATCGGGTACGGCCTCGGCCAGCGCGGCGAGCGCCCCGCGCCCGCGCCGGGCCCGGCGTCCCTCGGCCAGGTCGAATTCGACGTCGGTCCATCCGGCGGCAGCCTGCACCGCGTCCCGAGCGGCCGACGACAAGGGCGCCCGGCCGAGATTGGTATGCACCAGTACACCGGTGGCGTTGATCAGCGGCCGCAGACTGCCCGCCCACTCCGGGAGACCGTCCACCGCCGCCTCGGCCACGTCCTCCGGGGCGATCTCGCCCGCCCTGGCCCGCCGCTGCGCCTCGGCGATCGCCACCTTCACCAGCGGACGTCCCAGCGTCCGTACCGCCTTGGCCAACCGCGCCTCGGCCAGCAGGGAGTCGGTGCCGGGAACGCGCCGCCGCGGATCACTCATCGCACTCCTCCGGTACGGCGGAGGCGGACGGGAATCGAACCCGCCAGCGGCAGCTCCTGCCGCTCAACAGTTTTGAAGACCGCGCCGGTCACCAGGCCGGATACGCCTCCTCGCGCCACGCCGTCATCTTCGCAACGCCGCAGTCGAAGTGCCATCCGCCACGACGGGGCATCATGTCGCTTGTGACCGCTGTGACTTCCCAGGACCGGATCCGGCTCACCCAGTACGCACACGGGGGCGGCTGTGCCTGCAAGATCCCGCCCGGAGAACTGGAGGACGTACTGCGAGGTCTGGGGGATGCTGTGCGCGTCCGCGACCCCGCGGGCGCACTGCTGGTCGGGCTGGACCACGGAGACGACGCGACGGTCGTGCGGCTGAACGAGGGCCTGGCGGTTCTCGCCACGGTGGACTTCTTCACCCCCGTGGTCGACGACCCGTACGACTGGGGCCGGATCGCCGCGGCGAACGCGCTGTCGGATGTGTACGCCACCGGCGGGCGGCCGCTGGTCGGGCTGAATCTGCTGGCCTGGCCGCGCGGCGTGCTGCCCTTCGAGCTGGCCCGCGAGGTGCTGCGCGGCGGTCTCGAGGTGGCTGCGGAGGCGGGCTGCCATGTGGCGGGCGGCCACAGCGTGGACGACCCGGAGCCCAAGTACGGCATGGCCGTCACCGGGCTGGTCGACCCCGGTCGTGTCCTGCGCAACGACGCCGGCGCGCCAGGCGTGCCGCTGTCACTGACGAAGCCGCTCGGTATCGGTGTGCTGAACACCAAGCACAAGGCCACCGGCGAGGTGTTCCCGCACGCGGTCGAGGCGATGACCCGGCTCAACCGGGAGCCGGCCGAAGCCGCGCTCGCAGCCGGCGCGGTCTGTGCGACCGATGTCACCGGCTTCGGGCTACTCGGGCACGCCGGCAAGCTGGCCCGGGCGAGTGGGGTCACCGCATTGATCGACTCGGCCGCGGTGCCCTACCTCGACGGCGCCCGGCAGGCGCTGCGCGAGGGCCATGTCAGCGGGGGCACACGGCGGAATCTGGAGTGGGTCCGTACGTACGGCGATCTGTCGGCGGTGAGCGAGGAGGAGGCGCTGCTGCTGGCCGACGCGCAGACCTCCGGCGGGCTGCTCGTGGCCGGTGAGATCCCGGGCGCACCGGTGGTGGGGGAGCTGCTGCCCCGCGGTGATCATGCCCTGGTCGTCCGCTGATCCGGGGCGGGCGCCTCGCGTGACCGGGCCCGAGGACGTACGAGGCCGAGGACGTGCCGGGCCCGAGGACGTACCGGGCCCGAGGACGTACGGGACCCGAGGACGTACGGGGCCGGAGGACCGGGGAACGGCCGGCTGCCCCGGCCCGCTGTC
>NZ_JBEXKU010000130.1:0-13660 GCF_040609575.1 Streptomyces sp. NPDC004647
CGAAGTCGATCGGCTTGCCGCCGGAGACCATCGGCTGGAGCGCACCGAGCGCCACATCGCCGTCCGCCTCGCGCTTGAACCAGATGTTCGGGAAGCCGAGGAAGCGGTGCCAGGCCACACCCATGTTGGTGTTGAGCGAGACCGTGATCATCCAGATCAGCGAAGTGCCGACCTTGATCATCGCGGTGAAGTAGATCAGCGTCTGGAGCGTGGAGACGCTCAGCCCGTCGAAGGCCAGGACCAGGGGATACGAGACGAAGTACGCGGCCTCGTAGTGCTCCACGTGGTGGATCGCGCCCTCGAGCCCGCGCAGGGCGAGGATCGCGAGGCCGATGGTGAGGATGACGTACTCGACGAAGTACGCCTGCCAGGCCTTCGAGCCCGCGAAGCGCGACTTGCGGCCGGCCCGGGAGGGCAGGTTCAGCAGCCGGATCGCCGTCAGGATGACGATGCCGGCGACCGTCATCAGACCGATGAACTCGATGTACATCTCGAACGGCAGGAAGCCGCCGACGACGGGCAGCATCCAGTCGGCCTGGAAGAGCTGGCCGTACGCCTGGAGCAGGGTCGGCGGCAGGGTGAGGAAGCCGATCGCGACGAACCAGTGGGCGAAGCCCACGATCCCCCACCGGTTCATCCGGGTGTGGCCGAGGAACTCCTTGGCCAGGGTGATCGTGCGCTGCTTCGGGTCGTCGGTACGGCTGCCCGCCGGCACGGGCTGGCCGAGTCTGACGAACCGGTAGATCTGCGCGACTGCTCGGGCGATGAGCGCAACGCCGACCACGGTCAGGACCAGCGACACGATGATCGCGGCGAGTTGCATCTTGAGGGCTCCTCGGGCCTGCGAGTGCGGGACGTGAGACGGGAAGGGATCCCCCGCTTGCGGCGGACACCCCGGACTTACTAAGCGGTAACTTTTCCAGTCTGGGCTGACATTACCCAGGATCGCAGGCCTCTTGAAGCCGCCGGCCCGGTGATCTGTGTCGCCTAGGCAAGCCTTCCTTCCGCCCCTGGGCCTGTAGTGACAGGGCGGTCGGCATAAGAGTTGAGTAAGGTCGACTCATGTCTGTTGACAGGAAAAAACGGATCGTGCACGCTTGAGTCTGTCCCACTCAAGTCAGCTGGAGGATCAACCATGGCACGTGCGGTCGGCATCGACCTGGGTACGACGAACTCCGTCGTCACTGTTCTCGAGGGCGGTGAGCCCACCGTCATCACCAACGCCGAGGGCGCCAGGACCACGCCGTCCGTCGTCGCCTTCGCCAAGAACGGCGAAGTGCTGGTCGGCGAGGTCGCGAAGCGGCAGGCGGTTACCAACGTCGACAGGACCGTCCGGTCGGTCAAGCGCCATATGGGCACCGACTGGAAGATCAACCTGGACGGCAAGGACTTCAACCCGCAGCAGATGAGCGCGTTCATCCTGCAGAAGCTGAAGCGGGACGCCGAGGCTTATCTGGGTGAGAAGGTTGCGGACGCGGTGGTCACCGTCCCGGCGTACTTCAACGACGCCGAGCGCCAGGCTACCAAGGAGGCCGGTGAGATCGCGGGTCTGAACGTCCTGCGGATCGTCAACGAGCCCACCGCGGCCGCCCTCGCCTACGGCCTGGAGAAGGAGGACCAGACGATTCTGGTCTTCGACCTCGGCGGCGGCACCTTCGACGTATCGCTGCTCGAGATCGGCGACGGCGTGGTGGAGGTCAAGGCCACCAACGGTGACAACCACCTCGGTGGTGACGACTGGGACCAGCGCGTCGTCGACTACCTGGTCAAGCAGTTCTCGAGCGGCCACGGTGTCGATCTGTCCAAGGACAAGATGGCACTCCAGCGCCTCCGCGAGGCCGCTGAGAAGGCGAAGATCGAGCTCTCCTCGTCCACGGAAACGACGATCAACCTGCCGTACATCACGGCGTCGGCCGAGGGCCCGCTGCACCTGGACGAGAAGCTCACGCGCTCGCAGTTCCAGCAGCTCACCTCCGACCTGCTCGACCGCTGCAAGAACCCGTTCCACAGCGTGATCAAGGACGCCGGCATCCAGCTGTCCGAGATCGACCACGTGGTCCTGGTCGGCGGCTCGACCCGGATGCCCGCCGTCGCGGAGCTCGTCAAGGAGCTGACCGGCGGCAAGGACGCCAACAAGGGCGTCAACCCGGACGAGGTCGTCGCCATCGGCGCCGCGCTCCAGGCCGGTGTCCTCAAGGGCGAGGTCAAGGACGTCCTGCTGCTCGACGTCACCCCGCTGTCCCTCGGTATCGAGACCAAGGGCGGCATCATGACGAAGCTCATCGAGCGCAACACGACGATCCCGACCAAGCGCTCCGAGATCTTCACCACGGCCGAGGACAACCAGCCGTCCGTGCAGATCCAGGTCTACCAGGGCGAGCGCGAGATCGCGGCGTACAACAAGAAGCTCGGGATGTTCGAGCTGACCGGCCTTCCGCCGGCCCCCCGCGGCGTCCCGCAGATCGAGGTCACCTTCGACATCGACGCCAACGGCATCATGCACGTCGGAGCCAAGGACCTCGGCACCGGCAAGGAGCAGCGGATGACCGTCACCGGTGGCTCCGCGCTGCCGAAGGACGACATCGACCGCATGATGCGCGAGGCCGAGCAGTACGCGGAGGAGGACCACAAGCGCCGCGAGGCCGCCGAGACCCGCAACCAGGCCGAGCAGCTCGTCTACCAGACCGAGAAGTTCCTGGCGGACAACGAGGAGAAGGTCCCGGGCGATGTGAAGTCCGAGGTCGAGACCGCTGTCGCGGACCTCAAGGAGAAGCTGAAGGGCGGCGAGACCGCCGAGGGCGAGAACACCGCCGCCATCCGTGAGGCCACCGAGAAGGTCGCCGCGGTCAGCCAGAAGCTGGGCCAGGCGATGTACGCGGGCGCCCAGGCGGACGGCGCGGGCGCGGCGGGTGCCGGTGAGCCGGGTGCCGAGCAGGCCAAGGACGACGACGTCGTCGACGCCGAGATCGTCGACGAAGAGAAGCCGAAGGGTGGTGCCGCGTGACGGAGGAGACCCCGGGCTTCGACGAGCAGCCCGACGTCCCTCCCTCCTCGCCGCCCGGCCCCAATTCCCAGGGACCGGAAGACGCGGCGAAGGCCGACGGATCCGCCGGCCAGGCGGATCCCTCGGGTCTGGCCGGGGACGAGCTGCAGACAGTGGGCCTGCAGGCGCAGTTGGACCAGGTCCGGATGGCGCTCGGCGAGCGCACAGCGGACCTCCAGCGGCTCCAGGCCGAGTACCAGAACTACCGTCGCCGGGTCGAGCGGGACCGGATCACGGTCAAGGAGGTCGCCATCGCGAACCTTCTGACCGAACTGCTTCCGGTACTCGACGACATCGGTCGCGCACGGGAACATGGTGAGCTGGTCGGCGGGTTCAAGTCCGTCGCCGAGTCGCTGGAGTCCATTGCCGCCAAGCTCGGTCTCCAGCAGTTCGGCAAGGAGGGCGAGCCCTTCGACCCGCTGATCCACGAGGCGCTGATGCACAGCTATGCGCCGGACGTCACCGAGACCACGTGCGTGTCGATCCTGCAGCCGGGGTATCGCTTCGGCGAGCGCACGATCCGCCCCGCGCGGGTCGCGGTCGCCGAACCGCAGCCCGGTGCTCAGCCCAAGGCAGGCGGTGAAGGTGACGCGGTGTCGCCGGACGAGGAGAGCGGTGGCCCGGACGAGGGCTGACGCAGCTGACATAGCATCAGGAGAGGAGGGACGTCGGGGATGAGCCTGAGCAGGGACTTGCTGGAGAAGGATCTCTACAAGGTCCTCGGCGTCCCGAAGGATGCCACCGAGGCCGAGATCAAGAAGGCGTACCGGAAGCTCGCCCGCGAGTTCCACCCGGACGCCAACAAGGGCGACGTCAAGGCCGAGGAGCGCTTCAAGGAGATTTCCGAGGCCAACGACGTACTCGCCGACGCCAAGCGCCGCAAGGAGTACGACGAGGCGCGCGCACTGTTCGGCAACGGAGCGTTCCGTGCCGGGCAGGGCGCGGGCGGCCCCGGCGGCGCCGGCAGCTTCAACTTCGACCTGGGCGACCTCTTCGGAGGCGCGCCGCAGGGCGGGGGAGGCGCGGGCGGCTTCGGCGGCGGCGGACTCGGTGATGTCTTCGGGGGCCTGTTCAACCGCGGGGGCCCCGGCGCGGGTACCCGCACCCAGCCGCGCCGCGGCCAGGACATCGAGTCCGAGGTGACGCTGAGCTTCACCGAGGCGGTCGACGGGGCCACGGTCCCGCTGCGGATGTCCAGCTCGGCCGCGTGCAAGGCCTGTTCGGGCACCGGTGACAGAAACGGTACGCCTCGGGTGTGCCCGACCTGTGTCGGCACCGGCCAGGTCTCGCGCGGCGGCGGTGGCGGCTTCTCGCTCACCGACCCGTGCGTGGACTGCCGCGGCCGCGGGCTGATCGCCCAGGACCCTTGCGAGGTCTGCAAGGGCAGCGGCCGCGCGACCAGCTCCCGCACCATGCAGGTCCGGATCCCCGCCGGGGTCGCGGACGGCCAGCGGATCCGGCTGCGCGGCAAGGGCGCACCGGGCGAGCGGGGCGGCCCGAACGGCGATCTGTATGTCGTCGTGAACGTCGATACGCACCCGGTCTTCGGGCGCAGGGGCGACAATCTCACCGTGACCGTGCCCGTCACTTTCGTGGAGGCGGCGCTCGGCGGCGAGGTCAAGGTCCCCACGCTCGGCGGGCCGCCGGTGACGCTCAAGCTGCCGGCCGGTACGCCGGGCGGACGGACGATGCGCGCCCGCGGCAAGGGTGCGGTGCGCAAGGACGGCTCCCGCGGCGACCTGCTGGTCACCGTCGAGGTGTCCGTCCCCAAGGACCTCGGCGACAAGGCGAAGGAAGCGTTGGAGGCCTTCGCCGAGGTCACCGCGGGCGAGGACCCGCGGGCGGAGCTGTTCCAGGCCGCGAAGGGAGCATGAGATGGACGGCCGAGGATTGCCCGGAGGCAGGGGCCGCAACCCCTACGAGCTGACCGAAGAATCGCCGGTCTACGTCATCTCGGTCGCAGCCCAGCTGTCGGGTCTGCATCCGCAGACCCTGCGGCAGTACGACCGGCTGGGCCTGGTCTCTCCGGACAGGACGGCCGGGCGCGGCCGCCGCTACTCCTCCCGGGACATCGAGCTGCTCCGGCAGGTGCAGCAGCTGTCCCAGGACGAGGGGATCAACCTCGCCGGTATCAAGCGCATCATCGAACTGGAGAACCAGGTCGTCGCGCTCCAGGCGCGGGTCGCCGAGCTCCAGCAGGCGGTGGAGGGTGCGGCGGCGGCGATTCAGCAGCGGGAAGCCGCGGTGCACGCCTCGTACCGGCGCGACCTCGTGCCGTACCAGGACGTCCAGCAGACCAGCGCGCTGGTCGTGTGGCGGCCCAAGCGGTCCGAGTAGAGCGCCAGTAGAGCCCGAACAGAGCGCGAAACAGCGGTCCGAACAGCGGCCGTCAAGCGTATGAGACCCCCGGTGCGAACTTCCGTACCGGGGGTCTTGCCGTGACGTGTCCTGCGCTCTCGCCACTGGTGGCAATGGCCCAACGGCTGTCGCACCATGGAAATACGGCGTGAAACGGAGGTATCGCCATGTTGGAAGTCAAGACGACCGACAAGCCGGACGAGCGGCGCGACTTCCCGCGCGGCCACCTCGAAGCCCTCCACCTCACGGGGCTGGACTTCGCCGTGGGCACGTTCGAACCCGGCTGGCGCTGGACCGAGTGCGTCGCCCCCATCGCCGGGACCGAGAGCTGCGAGATCCACCACAACGGATACGTGGCGCAGGGACGGATGCGCATCCGCATGAACGACGGCCAGGAATCCGAGGTCGGGGCCGGCGACGTCTTCGTCTGCCCGCCCGGGCACGATGCCTGGGTCGTCGGTGACGAGCAGGTCATCGTCTACGACTTCGCCGGCGGGATGGCGGAGAGGTACGCGAAGGAGGGCTGATCGCGGTGGTGTCGGTGCAGCTCACCGACGAGCGGCGGAGACCGGGCCGAGTGCGCGGTCGACAGTGATCTCGATGAGGACCCGGTCCGGGTTGGGAGCGGGGTTGCGCTCATAGCGCTCGGCGTACCTCCGGACCGCGTCCGCGATCAGGTGTGCCTCCGTACGGACCACCGCCCGGCCCTCCAGCGTGGCCCAGCGTCGCCCGGACACCTGGCACACCGCGACGCGCGCGCCCTCCGTGCCGGGCGCAGCCTGGATGTTCGCGACCTTGGTCCTGTGCTTGCTGGTGATCACCCGCGCGACCCCGGCCGCGGGGTCGTACGTCACGCCGACGGGCGTCACGTGCGGGGTGCCGTCCGGGCGGAGTGTGGTCAGCGTGCACAGGTGGTACTCGCGCCAGAAGGCAAGGTATTCGGGGCCCGGGTCGCGGGGGTCGATGGCCATGGCCGGAGCGTATCCGGGGTGCGCCCGCACACGTCGGCGTGGACCTCGCTGCGGTCGGAAGTACGGGGTATGCGTGCGCGTACTCGCGGGCTCTCCCGCTCTGCCGTTTCGCCGTGCGGACCGAAACGTCTTCGTCGCAGGGACGTATGACAAGTAGGTCGCGGTCGACTGAGGTTGGTGATCGGTTTGTGTGATGGAGAGCTCGGAAAATTGGGTTGAGTGACATAGACTCAACTTAGTGCAGGTTTCGCATGGCAGGATTGGTGTGACGAGGACGAGGAGGAGCGCCCACCCGTGGATGCCGAGCCGACCAACAGGAGCCAGCAAGCGATCAGCGCCGCCAGCAGCCGCGCGGTGTCCGCGGGGAACCCGGACATCACCCCCGTGCACCTGCTGCTCGCTCTGCTCGAAGGCAAGGACAACGAGAACATCCAGGACCTGCTGGCCGCGGTCGAGGCCGACCAGGCGGCCGTACGCTCCGGTGCCGAGCGGCTGCTCGGCTCGCTGCCCAGCGCGCAGGGGTCGACCGTTGCCCCGCCCGAGCCCGACCGGGCGCTGCTCGCGGTCATCGCCGACGCCGCGCAGCGCGCCAAGGACCTCGGCGACGACTACATCTCCACCGAGCACCTGCTCATCGGCGTCGCCGCCAAGGGCGGCGAGACCGGCCGGCTGCTCGACCAGCAGGGCGCGGGCGCGGCGGCGCTGCTCGACGCCTTCGAGACCATTCGCGGAGGACGACGCGTGACCACGCCCGATCCGGAGGGCACGTACAAGGCCCTGGAGAAGTTCGGTACCGACTTCACGGCCCTGGCCCGCGAGGGCAAGCTCGACCCGGTCATCGGCCGGGACACCGAGATCCGGCGCGTGATCCAGGTGCTCTCCCGCCGTACGAAGAACAACCCGGTGCTCATCGGCGAGCCCGGCGTCGGCAAGACAGCCGTCGTCGAAGGGCTGGCGCAGCGCGTCGTGAAGGGCGATGTGCCCGAGTCGCTGAAGAACAAGCGGCTCGTCGCGCTCGACCTGGGCGCGATGGTCGCGGGCGCCAAGTACCGCGGCGAGTTCGAGGAGCGGCTGAAGACCGTACTCGCCGAGATCAAGGACAGCGACGGCCGCATCATCACCTTCATCGACGAGCTGCACACGGTCGTCGGCGCCGGTGCCGGCGGCGACTCCGCCATGGACGCGGGCAATATGCTCAAGCCGATGCTGGCCCGCGGCGAGCTGCGGATGGTCGGCGCGACGACCCTCGACGAGTACCGCGAGCGGATCGAGAAGGACCCCGCGCTGGAGCGCCGCTTCCAGCAGGTGCTGGTCGCCGAGCCGTCCGTCCAGGACTCCATCGCGATCCTCCGCGGGCTCAAGGGCCGGTACGAGGCCCACCACGGGGTGCAGATCGCCGACTCCGCGCTGGTCGCCGCCGCCACGCTCTCGGACCGCTACATCACCTCCCGCTTCCTCCCCGACAAGGCCATCGACCTCGTGGACGAGGCCGCGGCCCGGCTTCAGATGGAGATCGACTCCTCGCCCGTCGAGGTCGACGAGCTCCAGCGCGCCGTCGACCGGCTGATGATGGAGGAGGAGTCGCTGCTCGCCGCCCAGACCACCGAGTCGGAGCGGAAGTTCCGCAAGAAGCAGGACCGCGAGAACGATCTCTCCCCGGACGCGCGCGAGCGGCTTGACCGGCTGCGCAAGGACCGCGCGGAGAAAGAGGAGAAGCTCCGCGGACTGCGGGCCCGCTGGAACGCCGAGAAGGAGATCCACACCCGGGTCGGCGATCTGAAGAAGCGGCTCGACGAGCTGGAGACCGAGCTGGAGCTCGCCGAGCGCAAGGCCCCGGAGACCGGCGACTGGGTCACCCCCGGCCGGCTGCGCTCCGAGGTCATCCCGCAGACCCGCAAGGAGCTGGACCAGGCCGTCGCCGAGCAGAAGGCCGTGGAGGGCATGGTCGGCGAGGAGGTCGGCCCGGACGACATCGCCGATGTGGTCGCCTCCTGGACCGGCATCCCGGCCGGGCGGATGCTCGAAGGCGAGACGGAGAAGCTGCTGCGCATGGAGGACGAGCTCGGCAAGCGGCTGGTCGGCCAGACCGAGGCCGTACGGTCGGTGTCCGATGCCGTACGGCGCACCAGGGCGGGTATCGCCGACCCCAACCGCCCCACCGGCTCCTTCCTGTTCCTCGGCCCGACGGGCGTCGGCAAGACCGAACTGGCCAAGGCGCTTGCCGACTTCCTCTTCGACGACGAGCGGGCGATGGTCCGTATCGATATGAGTGAGTACAGCGAGAAGCACTCCGTCGCCCGCCTGGTCGGAGCCCCGCCGGGCTACGTCGGTTACGAGGAGGGCGGTCAGCTGACCGAGGCCGTGCGCCGCCGCCCGTACAGCGTGGTGCTGCTGGACGAGGTGGAGAAGGCGCACCACGAGGTCTTCGACATCCTGCTCCAGGTGCTGGACGACGGGCGGCTGACGGACGGCCAGGGCCGGACCGTTGACTTCCGCAATGCCATCCTCATCCTGACCTCGAACCTCGGCTCGCCCTATCTGGTCGACCCCGCGCTGACCCGTGCGCAGAAGGAGGACAAGGTCATGGAGGCGGTACGGACCGCTTTCCGGCCCGAGTTTCTCAACCGCCTCGACGACCTGGTGCTCTTCCATCCCCTCGGAACCGATCAGCTCAAGCGGATCGCCGAGCTCCAGATCGCCCATCTCCAGCACCGGCTCACCGACCGTCGTCTCACGCTCGCCGTCTCCGACGTCGCGCTGGAATGGCTCGCGCTCCTCGGCTGGAGCCCCGCCTCGGGCGAGAGCACCGAGGACGGGGGCCGCGAGGCCGGTCCCGATCTGTCCTACGGTGCCCGCCCGCTGCGCCGGCTGATCCAGACGGCGATCGGCGACCAGCTGGCGAAGAAGATCCTCGCCGGTGAGATCCAGGACGGCGACACCGTCCGCGTCGATCTGGACAAGGCTGCTGACCAGCTGTCCGTCGCCCGAGCGAGCTGAATCCGGCACCGCGCGGCGCAGCGCGGAGGGCGGGGGTTGCCAGCCCCCGCCCGGGATGGGGGAGGATGGCAGGAACCGTACGAAGGGAAATTCACGGTGAGCATCGACCCGTCCTCGATTCCGAATTTCGGGGACCAGCCCGAACCGCAGCCGTCGGGGCCGGTAGGCCCCGTCGTCCCTGATCAGGACCTGGTCAAGCAGCTCCTCGACCAGATGGAGCTGAAGTACGTCGTAGACGAGGAGGGGGACCTCGCCGCCCCGTGGGAGCAGTTCCGCACGTACTTCATGTTCCGTGGCGAGGAGGAGCAGCAGGTCTTCTCGGTCCGTACGTTCTATGACCGGCCGCACCCCATCGAGTCCAAGCCCCAGCTGCTCGAATCGATCGACGACTGGAACCGCCGCACGCTGTGGCCGAAGGTGTACAGCCACACCAACGACGACGGCACCGTCCGCCTGATCGGCGAGGCGCAGATGCTGATCGGCACCGGCGTCAGCCTGGAGCACTTCGTCTCCAGCACGGTCAGCTGGGTGCGGGCCTCGATCGAGTTCGACAAGTGGGTTGTCGAGCAGCTCGGCCTGGAGAAGGATGTCGACTCCTCCGGCCCGGACGACGACAAGAACGACGACGGCGAGGACTGAGCCCCACCCGACAAGGGCGCCCCGCTAGGGCGCCGAGGTGGCGATAGCCAGCAGATACGTCCCATAGCAGCATGAGAGCCCGGCCAGCGCTCCGATCGTCACCGCGACGGTGCGCAGCCGGGCTCTTGCCATGCCGACGGCCACCGGCAGCAGCAGCGGGAAGGCGGGCAGCAGGAAACGCGGCTTGGAGGTGAAGTACTGCGCTCCGCCGAGCGCGATCACCAGCAGCACACCGCTGTAGACGATCAGTGCCAGCGGCGGCCGGTCCAGGACCAGCAGCACGAAGAGCAGTACGGCGAGCGCCGCGACCGCGACCACCATGGAGTACGTCAGGTGCGCCTGGCCCAGGACGAGGGAGCGGACCGACTCCCACGCGTCCCGGCCGAAGTCGTACTCCGAGCCCCACTTGCGCTGCACCCGGAAGTAGCCGAAGACCGGGTTTCCCTTCTGCCATCCCACCCACAGGACATAGCCCAGCCAGCCGAGCGGGGCGAGCACCGCCCCGGCCCACAGCCGCCAGTCCTGTCGGGCGCTCAGGGAGAGGCTGTCGGGCGTCCGGTGCCGCCACAGCTGGACGATCTGCCAAGCGGCGGCCAGGGAGACCGCGGCGGCGACCGCGACACCGTTCGGCCGGGAGAGTCCGGCGAATACGGACAGCGACCCCGCCCACAGCCAGCGGCCGGTCAGCACCGCGTACAGCGACCAGGCGGCGAGGGCGGTCAGCAGCGATTCGGTGTACGCCATCGACTGGATCACCGCGTGCGGCAGCACCCCCCAGAGCACCACGAGCAGCGTCGCCGCGCGGCGGCCGTGCAGCCGTTCGCCGACCGCGTAGATGCCCCAGGCGGCGGCCGCCGCCGCGGTCCAGGACACCAGCAGGCCGGCGTTGACGAAGCCGAGGGAGAAGACGCTGCGGGCGATCCGGACGGCGGCGGGGTAGAGCGGGAAGAAGGCCAGGTCGCTGTAGAGGCGGGCGGGGTCGTCGCTGTGCACCACGGTGCCGTAGCCGTGGGCGACGACCCGCGAGTACCAGACGGAGTCCCAGGAGAAGCCGATCAGGTTGCGCGGGTGCTTTCCGGCGTGCCTGGACCACAGCGCGAGAAAGGCCATGCCGGTCAGCCGTGCCGCGGCGTACAGCGTGAGTGCGGGTGCGGCCCGCCGGAGCGCGCTCAGCACCCGCAGCGACAGCCGGGAGCGGATGCGTACGGGCCGCGGGTGGGGAGCGCGCACGGGCACATGGGCGTCGGCGGACACGGGGACACCTCCGGTGCGGGCGCGGCGTGCGGACGCGGACCCGCCCCCGCGGGGAGGTGGACCCTGCACGTCCGACCTTGCGTGGCGCCCCTGCCCGCTGCGACTGCTGACGCCCGACTGTGGCCGTAAGTGCACCCGCTCGGCGGCACCTGCGGCGCCGAACCGCAGCCGATGGCCCAACCTGTGATGCCCGCCGGGCCGTCGGGTCGCCGGGTCGCCGGGCCGTCGGGTCACCAGGCCGTCGTCGGGGCGTCGGACGGCCCGGCGACGAGATGTCCTCCCCGAGGGCCTCGGTGCCGCGTCTGGGCGGCGTCCGAGTGGCTCGCTACCCGCACGGGGCGCGGGCCGCCCCGCCCCGTGCCCGGCGGCTCAGCCGAGACTCAGGGACTTCAGCCTGGTCACGGCCTCTGCCAGTGTTTCGGTGCGCTTGCAGAAGGCGAAGCGGACGAAGGGCGCCCCCTGGTCCTGGTGGTCGTAGAAGACCGCGTTCGGAATGGCGACCACGCCGCAGAGCTCCGGGAGGGCCCGGCAGAAGGCGAAGCCGTCGCCGCCCTTCGACGCCTCCGGGCCCAGGGGCCGGATGTCGGTGGTGACGAAGTAGGTGCCGGCGGGGCGGAACACCTCGAAGCCCGCCTCGGCGAGGCCGCCGCTCAGCAGGTCGCGCTTGGCGCGCAGATCCTCGCGGAGCGAGTGGAAGTACGTCTCCGGGAGGCGCAGGGCCTCCGCGACCGCGTACTGGAAGGGGCCGGCCGAGACGTACGTCAGGAACTGCTTCGCGGACCGGACGGCGGTGACCAGCTCCGGCGAGGCCGTCACCCAGCCGACCTTCCAGCCCGTGAAGGAGAACGTCTTTCCGGAGGATCCGATGGTGACCGTGCGGTCCCGCATGCCGGGGAAGGAGGCGAGCGGGACGTGCTCGCCGTCGAAGACCAGGTACTCGTAGACCTCGTCGGTGACGACCAGGAGATCCCGCTCGCACGCCAGCTCGGCGACGGCGGCCAGCTCGGCTCGGGTGAGGACGGTGCCGGTGGGGTTGTGGGGAGTGTTGAGGAGGATGAGACGGGTGCGGTCGGTGACGGCGGCGCGCAGCTCGTCGAGGTCGAGCCGGTAGGTCCCCTCGGCGGGCCGGAGGGTCACGGGCACGCGGGTGCCGCCGGCCATCGCGATGCACGCGGCGTACGAGTCGTAGTACGGCTCGAGCGCGATCACCTCGTCGCCCGGCTCCAGCAGCGCGAGCAGCGACGCGGCGATGGCCTCGGTCGCGCCGGCGGTGACGAGCACCTCGCGGTCGGGGTCGAACTCGAGGCCGTAGCGGCGCTGTTGGTGCTCGGCGACGGCGGTCCGCAGCTCGGGAACCCCGGGGCCCGGCGGGTACTGGTTTCCCCGGCCGTCCCGCAGCGCGCGTACGGCGGCCTCGCGGACCTCTTCCGGCCCGTCGGTGTCCGGGAAGCCCTGCCCGAGGTTGATCGACCCGGTACGGGCGGCGAGGGCGGACATCTCGGCGAAGATCGTCGTACCGAACTCGGAGAGGCGGCGGTTGAGCAGCGGTCGTTCCATGGGGCTCATCCTGCTCTGCCTCGAGGGTTCCGCTCAACCACCCGGCAGGATCGGGCCCGCGCCGGGGGGCGGGTGCCGGGTGCCGGGGGGCGGTGGCGGCACCGGGCTCCGACTGCTCGCCGCGGCCCGTCTTGCGCTGTCCATCGTGCCGCCGCCGTCCGGGCATCGGGCGCTGAACCTCTGGACTTCCTCAACTCTGCTTTGGTCCTCGGAGGCCGGGGCATCACCCCTCCACGCAAGAAGCGGGTACCTCGCTTCGGGGGAACGAGAGGAGTGTGAGGCGCTGATGGGAATCATCGTTTTCATCGTGTTCGCGATGGTGGTGCTGGCGGTCGTCCTCGGTACGGCACGGGCGGGGGGCAGGAGGAACCGGCGAGGGCGCTGGGGTTCGGGCTCCGGCTCGGCGGCCGGCGGCGGCTGGTGGGCGGGCAGTGACGGCGGAGGCTCCTCCTGTAGCAGCTCCTCCTCCTGCGGTGGCGGTTCGTCCTGCGGGGGTGGCGGCGGAGGTGGCGGCGGATGCGGCGGCGGGGGCGGGGGCAGCTGACCCGGGCGGGAGCTGACTCGGCGGCAGCCGTCGGGACGGCAGCGGACCCGACGACCGCCGACCCGACGACCGACGACCGCCGACCCGACGGCAGCGGACCCGACGACCGCCGACCCGACGGCAGCGGACCCGGCGGCTCCTGACCCGGCGGCAGCGGACCCGCCGACCGCCGACCCGGCGGCTCCTGACCCGGGGGGGGGGGGGGGGGGGCCCCCCCCCCCCCCCGCCCCCCCCCGCCCCCCCCCCCCCCCGGGGGGGAGTTGGCCCGGGTGTGTGTTGTGTGGGGAAGGGGGGGGT
>NZ_JBEXKU010000131.1:0-13229 GCF_040609575.1 Streptomyces sp. NPDC004647
GGGCCCTCCGGGCGCTTCCCTTCGGTGTTTCCAACCCTACCAGACCTTTTCTTCACACCGTTTCCGGTCCGAATCAATTCCGGTCCCCGTTGGAGAGGGTTCCACGCCATTGAGCGGAATATTCTTTCCGCTCCGCCTTCTGACGTGTCCACCACATTAACGGATTCCCCCGCCGACTCATAATCGAGCCGACCGAATCGAATTCCGGCATGCCGAAATCGTCCCCGATAGGGAGGTCCTCGTAGTGATGGTTGTGCCGCTTGCGGGTGGTTGGGAGTCGACTTGCGCCGAGTCCGCAGCTCTGCCCGTTCAAGCGGCTCGGGCTACGTTAGGCGGTCTCGTACTGAGAGTCAAGTTCCGTTCTGGCGACGGCGACGCGGGGTGTGAGCGCGGTACCGGCTCACCGTCGGATCTCCGTCGATCCAGAAGCGCCAGGGGTGGACCGCACCGTCGCCACCGACTCCCGTCCGGGGTCCGTTGCGGACCGTTCCGCCGGCCGCCGGCTTGCCCGTGAGGACGCCGAGGGGGGCGGACGGACCTGCGCAGATGTCGGATCCGTTCAGCGTGCGGTCCACGTCGAGGGCCGTCGCCAGGCGGGCCGGCCCCTTCGCGAGCTCCAGCTCCTTGCGCGCAGCGGGGCGCCGCTTTTGAGCCAACTCGCTGCCCTTCGTGATCTCCCCCGCGCGGAGCAGCACTCCGCTGGCGCTGCCCACCGGGCCGCACACCAGGTTCAGGCTGAACCACATGCCATAGATGAAGTAGACGTATGCGTGCCCGGGGGGACCGAACATCGAAGCGTTGCGCTCAGTGCGTCCGCGATACGCGTGCGAGCCGGGGTCCGTCGTGCCGTTGTACGCCTCGACCTCCGTCAGCCTCAGTTCGATCGGACCATCAGGAGTCGTACGGACGAGTGTGCGACCGAGGAGGTCGGGGGCGACCTCGAGGACGGGTCGGTCGAAGAAGTCGCGGGTCAACGGCGTACGGTTCGGCATGCGCTCCGAGCGTAGTGCAACGCGTACGGACGGGTTGCCGGCCCGGGGACGCCCCACTTGCAAGGGTGAAGGCGCGGAACCGCAGCGGCCCGTTCCGCGTATGTAGGGGTCAGAGCGTCAAAGCGATCAAGACCTGGCACAGGCACGGTCTGGGGAGGAACAACATGGGGTTCAAGAAGCTGCTCGCGAGCATGGGTGCCGGCGGGGCATCGGTGGAGACCGTTCTCACCGAAGCGAACGTCGTGCCGGGTGGAGTTGTCCAGGGCGAGGTGCGTATTCAGGGCGGGTCCGTCGCCCAGCAGATCGAGGGGCTGGCCGTCGGCCTGCAGGCGCGGGTCGAGGTGGAGAGCGGCGACAACGAGTTCAAGCAGGACATCGAGTTCCACCGGCAGCGGCTGGGCGGGGCGTTCGAGGTGCAGCCCGGAGCCGTGCACGCCGTGCAGTTCGGCCTCGAGATCCCGTGGGAGACCCCGGTCACGACCTTCCTCGGCCGTCATCTGACCGGGATGAACGTCGGTGTGACCACGGAGCTGGAGATCGCGCGCGCCGTGGACTCGGGCGATCTGGACCCCATCGATGTGCACCCGCTGCCGGCCCAGCAGGCCATCCTGGATGCCTTCGGTGCCCTCGGCTTCCGCTTCAAGAGCGCCGACCTGGAGCGCGGGCAGATCCGCGGCACCCGGCAGCGGCTGCCCTTCTACCAGGAGATCGAGTTCCTGGCGCCACAGCAGTACCGGGGGCTGAACCAGGTCGAGCTGACCTTTGTCGCCGACGACCGCGAGATGGACGTCATCCTGGAGATGGACAAGAAGCCGGGTCTGTTCACCGAGGGCAGTGACTCGTACCGGGCGTTCACCGTCGGGCTCCAGTCCTTCCAGGAGACCGACTGGGCGGCATACCTCAACCAGTGGCTCGCCGAGGTCGGCGGTCGGCGCAACTGGTTCTAGGCTCGGAGGGCAGAGATCCACAGCGATCCATCCGATCAGGAGGTTTCGACGTGACCGAGCTCAAGAGGGCACCGCTTCCGCATGACTTCCACCCGTCAGTGCCGTCGTTCACCGTGGTGAGCGAGGACGTGACGCCGGGAGCCACGCTGGGCGACGCCCAGGTGCACGCGGGAGGCAACATCTCGCCCCACCTCCGGTGGGAGGGCTTCCCGGCGGAGACCAAGAGCTTCGCGGTGACGTGCTTCGACCCGGACGCACCGACCGGGAGCGGGTTTTGGCACTGGGTGCTCTTCGACATCCCGGCGACGGTCACCGAACTGCCCACGGGCGCCGGCAGCGGGAAGTTCGACGGCCTGCCCGAAGGCGCCGTGCACGTACGGAACGACTTCGGCACGCTCGACTTCGGCGGCGCCGCTCCGCCCCCCGGGCACCCGGCGCACCGGTACGTCTTCACGGTCTACGCCGTGGACACCGAGAAGCTGGGCCCGGACTCGACGGCCTCTCCGGCCGTCGTGGGCTTCAATCTGCGCTTCCACAGCATCGGCCGGGCGCATCTGATCGGCGAGTACGCCGCCCCTGCGGGAGGCTGACCTCCGGCGCGACCGCGACCCGCCCCCTCCGGCCACTTTCCTGGTGGCCGGAGGGGGGCGGGTTTTCACTTTTTCACCCCCGCGCCCCCTGCCGTACAGGAAATTGCGTTGTCCCGACCGGAAGCCCCGGTCAGAGTTGATCCCAGTCCGCGGCGGCGACGTGCGCGCCGCGGGGCGGCGAACTCATGATTGCCGGGAGGTGGGCTGGGATGCGCGAGACTCTGGTACTCAACGCCAGCTTCGAGCCGCTGTCGACGGTGACGCTGCGCCGCGCGGTGGTACTGGTGATGCAGGACAAGGCCGTCGTCGAGCAGGCCCACCCCGGTCTGCGTGTCCGTGCCGCCGCGGTGGAACTTCCGGTGCCGCAGGTGATCAGGCTCTGCCGGTACGTACGGGTGCCGTTCCGAAGACGGGCTCCATGGTCACGGCGGGGCGTGCTGGTACGGGACCGGCACCGGTGCGCGTACTGCGGGCGCCGGGCGACGACCGTGGACCACATACTGCCGCGTTCGCACGGAGGCGGGGACACCTGGCTGAATACGGTCGCGGCCTGCGCACAGGACAATCACCGCAAGGCGGACCGTACGCCGGAGCAGGCGGGGATGCGGCTGCTCAGCAAGCCGTTCGAGCCGACGCCTTCCGATGCGCTGCTGCTGGCGCTGGGGGTCTCGGCCCGGGAGTCGCTGCCGGGGTGGCTGGCGCTGCCGGAGTCGGCGGCGCCTCCTGCGGTGCCCGCCTGACCGTAGCCGTCGTTCATTTGCTGCTCAGCCATTTGCTGCTCAGCCGAGCAGCAAATGAACGATCGCGGCGATCCCGACCGCGACGATGACGGCCCGTAGCGCGGCGGGCGGGAGCCGGCGGCCGACCTTGGCGCCGAGCTGCCCGCCGAGGGCGGAGCCGACGGCGATGAGCAGGACAGCGGTCCAGTCGAAGTCGGCGACGAAGAGGAAGAACAGCGCTGCGACTCCGTTGACCAGCGCGGCGAGGATGTTCTTGACGGCATTGATCCGCTGCAGGTCCTCAGGGAGCAGCAGGCCCATCAGGGAGAGGTAGATCACTCCCTGGGCGGCCCCGAAGTAGCCGCCGTACACGCTGGCCAGCAGCATGCCGCCGAGCAGGACCGGGCCGCCGTCGGGGTGGGCGTCGGTGTCGTTGCGCTCGCGGTGCCGCTGGACGGCGCGCGACAGCCGCGGCTGGAGGATCACCATCACCAGTGCGACGGCGATCAGGCCCGGCACGATCGTGTCGAAGGCCTTGGAGGGCAGGGCGATCAGCAGGACAGCGCCGGCGAGGCCGCCGACGAGGGCGGCGATGCCGAGGCGGATCACGCGTCGCCGCTGGCCGGCCAGCTCGCGGCGGTATCCGATGGCACCGCTGACCGATCCCGGGACCAGGCCCAGGCTGTTGGAGACATTGGCGGTGATCGGCGGCAGCCCGGTGGCGAGGAGCACGGGGAAGGTGATCAGGGTGCCGGACCCGACAATGGTGTTGATGGTGCCGGCTCCGATGCCCGCCACGAAGACGGCCAATGCCTCCCAGATACCCACGTCGTCCCTTCCGGTGTTTCGATGCCTACTGCACCGATCATGCCGGACGGGGCATGCGTGTCAGTCGAGCGGGGGCTGCTCGCGGCGCGGGCCGGGGGTCTTGGGGGTCGAGCCGCCGCCCATCGGACCGAGGTTGCCGAAGGCTCCGCTGAGTCCCTTGAGCGCGTCGCCGATCTCGCTGGGCACGATCCAGAGCTTGTTGGCGTCGCCCTCGGCGATCTTCGGGAGCATCTGGAGGTACTGGTAGGAGAGCAGCTTCTGGTCCGGGTCGCCCGCGTGGATGGACTCGAAGACCGTACGGATCGCCTGGGCCTCGCCCTCGGCGCGCAGGGCCGCGGCCTTGGCCTCACCCTCGGCCCGGAGGATCGCGGACTGCTTCTCGCCTTCCGCGGTGAGGATCTGGGACTGCCGGATGCCCTCTGCGGTGAGGATCGCGGCGCGCTTGTCACGGTCGGCGCGCATCTGCTTCTCCATCGAGTCCTGGATGGAGGTGGGCGGCTCGATCGCCTTGAGCTCGACGCGGTTGACGCGGATGCCCCACTTGCCGGTGGCCTCGTCCAGGACCCCGCGCAGTGCGGCGTTGATCTCCTCGCGGGAGGTGAGGGTCCGCTCCAGGTCCATGCCGCCGATGATGTTGCGGAGGGTGGTGACGGTGAGCTGCTCGATCGCCTGGATGTAGCTGGCGACCTCGTAGGTGGCGGCCCGGGCGTCGGTCACCTGGTAATAGATGACGGTGTCGATATTGACGACCAGGTTGTCCTGGGTGATCACCGGCTGCGGCGGGAAGGGCACGACCTGCTCACGGAGGTCGATGCGATTGCGGATCGAGTCGATGAAGGGGACGACGATGTTCAGGCCCGCGTTGAGGGTGCGGGTGTAGCGGCCGAAGCGCTCGACGATGGCGGCACTGGCCTGCGGGATGACCTGCACCGTCTTCATGAGTGCGATGAAGACGAGCACCACCAGGATGATCAGGACGATGATGATCGGTTCCATGGATGCTCCCCGTACCCCTTCGGTTGCTTGATGATCAGTCTGTCAGAGAGCTCGCCGGTGTGGGGCGGTTCCGGCCACCCGATGATGGGGCGTCATATGACCACTGCGGTCGCGCCGTCGATCTCGACGACATCGACCTGCTGCCCCACATCACACACCTGATCGGCGTCGAGGGTGCGGGCGGACCAGATCTCTCCCGCGAGCTTGATACGGCCGCCGTTGCCGTCGACCCGTTCCAGTACGACGGCCTGCCGCCCCCGCAACGCGTCGATGCCGCTCGCCAGTTGGGGCCGCTGTTCCCGGTGCCGGGCGGCGATCGGACGCACCACGGCGATCAGCGCCACGGAGACGATGACGAAGACCAGCACCTGGGTCACGGTCCCGCCGCCGAGCGCGGCCGCGACCGCGGCCACGACGGCGCCGACCGCGAACATCCCGAACTCGGGCATCGCGGTCAGCACAAGAGGTATGCCCAGCCCTACGGCGGCGATCAGCCACCACACCCATGGATCCACCCGCTCATGGTAGGCGCGGTGACCTCATCGCCGACAGTGGTCGCTCAGCACCGGTCGGCGGAGTACGAGGGTCCGCGCCGCCCGTCAACAGGGGATCGGCGCATCGGGGGGCAGGCGGGCCTACTTGAGGGGCAGTCCCTGGGCCATCCAGCGGTCGCCGTTCCGCTCCACGATGAGCGGCAGGCCGAAGCAGAGGGACAGATTGCGGGAGTTGAGTTCGGTCTCGACGGGACCCGCGGCGAGCACCTTGCCCTGACGGATCATCAGTACGTGGGTGAAGCCCGGGGCGATTTCCTCGACATGGTGGGTGACCATGATCATGGAGGGTGCGAATCTGTCGCGGGCGAGCCGGCCCAGTCTCCGTACGAGGTCCTCGCGGCCACCGAGGTCGAGGCCGGCCGCGGGCTCGTCGAGCAGCAGCAGCTCCGGGTCGGTCATCATCGCGCGGGCGATCAGGGTGCGCTTGCGCTCGCCCTCGGAGAGGGTGCCGAACTTGCGGTCGAGGTACTCGCTCATGCCGAGCCGGTCGAGGAAGGCGCGGGCGCGCTCCTCGTCGATGGGCTCGTAGCTCTCCTGCCAGTGCGCGGTCATGCCGTACGCAGCGGTGAGCACGGTCTGCAGAACGGTCTGGTTGCGGGGCAGCTTGTCGGCCATGGCGATGCCCGCCACACCGATGCGGGGGCGGAGCTCGAAGACATCGACGCTGCCGAGCTTCTCCCCGAGGATCTGCGCGGCACCGCTGGTCGGGAAGAGATAGCTGGAGGCGATGTTGAGCAGAGTCGTCTTGCCGGCGCCATTGGGACCGAGGATCACCCAGCGCTCACCCTCGGCGACCGACCAGGAGACCTGGTCCACCAGAGCCCGGCCCTCGCGGACCACGGATACGTCCACCAGCTCCAGTACATCGCTCATGAGCGCGTTGTCTCCCATGCAGTGTCGTGATGTTGCGTGTGCGCCTGTGGGCGCGGCCCCCAGGGGAAAACCTACGCCACCGGTCGGCGGGTCCAGTCCTTAGGCTGGTCCCATGCTCAAGGAACCGCGCTCAGGACGGCTCGCCGCCTGGGGAAATGCCCTTTTGGCCGGACTCATCTCTCCCGATGACGCTGTGCAGCGCGTGATCGGTCCCGATGCTCAGCACCGGATCGAAGGACTACCGGAGGAGTCCGCGCCGGTCGGTCTCAGCCTGGGCCTGGGGCGCCTGCGGGCGCTCGGGGTGACCGGGCTGCGGGTCGCGCTGCCGGTGGCGGGGCATCCGCTGGGGCTGAGCGGGCCGCCGGACTTCAACGCGCGGGCGCTGGCCGCGGAGGAGGCGGTGATCGCAACGGGTGATCATCCGCTGGGGCTCGTGCCGGAGGTGTACGAGGCGGGGCCGGAGGGCGATGTGCACGTCGAGGTGGTCTGGCACTGCCTGCCCGTACGGGATGCGCCGCCCGCGGACGTGCCGTCGCTCGGCGAGGCCGAGCGGGAGCTGGCGGAGGCGCTGCGGGAGGCGACCGACCTGCTGTCCCGGCTGGATGTGGCCGGGTCGGGGCCGATGGCGCAGGCGGCGCTGGAGGCCTACCGGGCGCGGACCGAGCGCGGCCGGGAGGTGCTGGCGCCGGGCTATCCGCCGCGTGCGGCACGGGTGTTGGAGCTGGCGCAGCGGGTCGGCGCGCTGATCGCCATCGCGTACGGGCCGCAGGACGCGGTCGGGGACGGGCGTGAGCACGGGGGTGCGGTCAGCGCTTCGCAGATGGCGGCGCGGGCGGAGGCGCTGCGGCCGTTGGAGCGGACGGCGCGGAGGGCGCAGGTCGCGGCGTACAACGCGTATGTGGAGGAGCGGGAACGGCACTGAACCGGGCGGCACTGAACCGGGGCGGCACTGAGCTGCCGTGGCTCTGAGTGCCCGGCCTCGAACGGAAGGCCCCGCGGACCGTGGATGGGGTCCGCGGGGCCTTCCGCGTACGGCATCGACAGCGGCTACAGCTGCGGCTGTAGCTCCGGTTGCACGATCAGTAGTTGACGGCCCGGTTGCCGAACGCGGGGTTCATCACACCGATCACGTTGACGGCGTTGCCAGTGGCGTTGACCGGCACGTGGACCGGGGCCTGGATCACGTTGCCCGAAGCGATGCCCGGTGAGAACACGGACCGCCCCGAGGCGTGCGGTCCGTCGGTGGCGCAGGCAACACCGGAACCGGCGGCGACGAGACCGGCGGCGACCATGGCAACGGCAGCGGCCTTCTTAAGGTTCATCATGTTTTGACCCTCCCTAGCGGTTGCCGCGGCCGATCACCGCAGCACGCCATGGAGAACGGGCCGGGCCCCGGTCAAGTTGCGCCATACGAGCGATATACACCCGACAGTATGAATCTGTGTTTGGAAGGGAACCGCTCGCACCCACGCTGCTCACCAGGGCGTTTCACTCAGAACGCCGCCTGTCCCGAGGCTCGGGCGTGACGTCGGATACACGGCCTAGCCGGCCACCCCGTGCCGTACGGCCCAGAGCGCCGCCTGTGTCCGGTCGGCCAGGTCCAGCTTCATCAGGATGTTGGAGACATGGGTCTTGACGGTCTTCTCGGAGAGCACGAGCGCGCGGGCGATCTCCCGGTTGGACCGGCCGTCGGCGATCAGCGAGAGCACCTCGCGCTCCCGCTCGGTGAGGGCGTTTCCGCGCCCTTGGCCGCCGCTCGCCTCCTCCTGGGAGAGCAGCGCGCCCGCCACCTCGGGCTGCAACAGGATGTGCCCGGCGTTCACGGACCGGATCGCGCCGGCCAGCGCGTCCGGGTCGACGTCCTTGTAGACGTACCCGGAGGCGCCGGCCCGGAGCGCGGGTACGACGGTGCGCTGCTCGGTGAAGCTGGTGACGATCAGTACTTTGGCGGGGTTGTCGAGGGCCCGCAGCTTGCGCAGCGCCTCGATGCCGTCGGTGCCGGGCATCTTGACGTCCATCAGGACCACGTCGGGGCGCAGCTCCTCGGCCCGGGTGACACCCTCCTCGCCGTCCGACGCCTCCCCCACCACCTCGATGTCGTCCTGGACCTCGAGGAAGGTCCGCAGGCCGCGCCGGACGACCTGGTGGTCGTCGACGAGCAGCACACGAATGCTGCGGTGCGGCTCAGCCACCGGGCACCTCCATCTCGATCGCGGTGCCCTTTCCGGGCGCCGACTCCACCGTCAGCCGACCGCCGACGCCGCTGGCCCGGTCGCGCATCGACACCATGCCCAGATGGCGGCCGGCCCGGCGCTCCGCGGAGGGGTCGAAGCCGCGGCCGTCGTCGGACACTCTCAGCACCACGCCCTGCCCGTTCCGGGTGAGGGACACCGCCACCGTCTCGGCGGCCGAGTGCCGCAACGCGTTGTGCAGCGCCTCCTGGGCGACCCGCAGCAGCGCTTCCTCCTGGGAGGCGGGCAGCGCGCGTATGTTGTGTGCGCCGAAGGTGACCCGGGCGGAGTGTGCCCGGTCGAGGACCTGCACCTGGGTACGGAGCGTGTTGACCAGCCCGTCCTCGTCCAGGGCGGCGGGGCGCAGCTCCACGACGGCGGCACGCAGCTCGTCGGCGGCCTCGGCCGCGAGGTCCGCGACCTGCTGCAGCTCGCCCTTGGCGCGGGCCGGGTCGCGGTCGACCAGAGCGGCGGCGGCCTGGGCGGTGAGGCGCAGTGAGAAGAGCTTCTGGGCGACCGCGTCGTGGAGCTCGTGGGCGAGCCGGGCCCGTTCGCCCGCGATGGTCAGCTCGCGGCTGCGCTCGTAGAGGCGGGCGTTGGTGAGGGCGATGGCGGCGTGCTGGGCGAGGGTGCAGAGCAGCGCCTCGTCCTCGGCGGTGAATCCGCAGCTGCCCTCGGGGTGGGGGCACCGCTTGTTGGCGAGGAAGAGCGCGGCGAGGACCTCGTCGCCGTCGGCGACCGGCAGGCCGATGAAGTCGGACATATCGGGGTGAGCGCTGGGCCAGCCCTCGAAGCGCGGGTCCTTGCGTACGTCGGCGAGCCGCTGCGGGGTGGCCTCGTGGAGCATCGCGGCGAGGATGCCGTGCTGGCGGGGCAGCGGGCCGATGGCCTTCCACTGTTCCTCGGTGACGCCGTCCACCACGAACTGGGCGAAGCCTCCGTGGTCGTCCGGCACCCCGAGTGCCGCGTACTCGGCGTCCAGCAGCTCGCGCGCGGACGCCACGATCGTCTGGAGCACCTCGCGCACCTCGAGGTGCCTGCTCATGGCGAGCAGTGCGGCGCTCACCGCGGCGAGTCCCGATTGGGGTACGGAGCCGGTGGTCATGGGCTCACGGTACCGGCGGGCGGGGCGGGCCGTATCGGACCGGCGGAGGCTTCCTGTCGGTCCTGGGGACTAGGCCGAAGTGCCCTGACCTGTCGCGACCCCGGTACGAAGCGGCCGGCGCGGCGGCGTTCCTACGTTGGCGGCACATCCGGTTGTACAGGCTGCCGGAGGCGCCGAAGGGGTTGACGGATATGCCGGGCTGCGATCATCACCGGTGCGTCGAAGGGGCTGGGCCGCGCGCTGGCGGCTGCGCTGGCGGAGCGCGGCTGGGATCTGGTGCTGGACGCCCGCTCGGAGGGGGCACTGCGGTCGGCCGCGCAGGAGGCCCGTGGGCAGGGGGTGCGGGTGGTGGCGCTGCCCGGGGACGTCACGGACCCCGCGCACCGGGTGGAGCTGGTGAGTGCGGCCCGGGAGCTGGGCGGGCTCGATCTGCTGGTGAACAACGCGAGTGCGCTGGGCGCCGAGCCGCTGGTGCGGCTGGCCGACCTGCCGCTGGAGGGCCTGCGGGCGGCCCTGGAGACGAACGTGGTGGCGGCGCTGGGCCTGGTTCAGGAGGCGCTGCCGCTGCTGCGCGCCGCGTCCGGGACGGTGATCGGCGTCAGCTCGGACGCGGCGGTGGAGGCGTACGGGACCTGGGGCGGCTACGGGTCGTCCAAGGCGGCGCTGGACCAGCTGTCGGCGGTGCTGGCGGAGGAGGAGCCGGGGGTGAGGGTGTGGTCGGTGGACCCGGGCGACATGCGGACCGATCTGTACGCGGCGGCGGTGCCGGACGATGAGGACATGGCGGCGCGGCCGCTGCCCGAGGAGATGGTCCCGGCGTTCCTGGAGCTGCTCGACCGGGGCGCGGCCAGCGGGCGATACGCGGCGCCGGCGCTGATCGAGGCTTCTCGATGACCTTGTTCGAGGCGCTGCGGGTGCCCGATGAGCTGTCGGCCCGGGTGCCCGCCGAGCAGCGCGGCCCGGGGCTGGGCCGGGACTCCGTACGCCTGCTGGTCAGCCGGGGGGAGGCGGTTTCGCACCGTGCTTTCCGGGAGCTGCCCGTGCTGCTGCGGCCCGGGGACGTCCTGGTGGTGAACACCTCGCGGACGCTTCCCGCCGCGGTGGACGGGCGACTGGGCGACGGCCGGGGCGAGAGGGTCGTCGTGCACTTCTCGACACGGGCGGACTCGGGGCATCCCGGGGGGCCGGAGTCCGGGGGTGCCCGCTGGTCGGTGGAGCTGCGCAGTCCCGACGGGCGGGGCAGCACGCGGCCGCGGCCGGTGGCCCCGCCCGGGGCGCTGGTGCGGCTGCCGGGCGGGGCCGAGGCCGTACTGGAGGAACCGCTGGACGGGCGGGGGGCGCGGCTGTGGTGGGCGCGGGTCAGCGGCGCGCGGGTGCCGGCGCTGCTGCACCGGTACGGCCGCCCGATCCGGTACGGGTACACGGAGCGGGACCAGCCGCTGTCGGCGTATCAAACGGTGTTCGCCGTGCCGTCGGCGGCCGGGGACGGCTCGGCGGAGATGCCCAGCGCGGCGCGGCCGTTCACCGCCCCGCTGGTGGCGCAGCTGGTCAGCAGGGGTGTGCAGATCGCGCCCATCACGCTGCACGCCGGGGTCGCCTCGATGGAGGCACACGAGCCGCCGTACCCGGAGCGCTTCGCCGTACCCGAGTCGACAGCATGGCTGGTCAATGCCGCGAGGGCCGCTGGCGGCCGCATCGTCGCGGTGGGCACGACGGCCGTACGGGCGCTGGAAACGGCCGTCTCACCGTCCGGCGCGGTGCGCCCGGCGTCCGGCTGGACGGATCTCGTGATCACCCCGGACCGCGGTGTGCGGGTGGTGGACGGGCTACTGACCGGGCTGCACGAGCCGCAGGCCTCGCATGTGCTGATGCTGGAGGCGGTGGCGGGCCGGGAGGCACTGCGCCGGAGCTACGGGGAGGCGCTGGCGCACCACTATCTCTGGCACGAGTTCGGCGACGCGCATCTTCTATTGCCTTGCTGAGCAGGGGTTTTGGCGCCCGGCGCCGCTCGGTCCCCGGCCGGCCGCCGGGTCGCGAGCCGCGCGGCGCCCGATCTGACCCGAAAACAGGCATTTGCCCAGGTCAGCGCATGTGTCCGCTGCACACTCTGTGTGCCAATGCGAATTCGACGGGTGAGCGCACCACCGGCCGAGTGTGAGGCCCGGCATAGGACGTACGTCACTTACGACCTCTCCTAGTGGATTCACCCTGGCTGCGCGGCCGGGGGCGGGAGGCGCCAGAAGGCTCCTGGCGGCCTCCCTTTACCACGATCCGGGGAAGAGGGTCCCGACAGCCCCCCTTTTCCACGATCCGGGGTAGTACGTCACACCTTTGCCACAGCTTTTTGCGCCAGCTAAGAATTGCTCCCGTCGCACGGCGCCGCAGATCGAATGCGGCGCTTTCTGCCGGAACGACACCGCGCCCCGCCACTCGGGGACCTCGCAATGTCGTCACCGACCCGGCCTCTGCGACACCAGCGATTGGAAGAGGTCCAAAGTCATGCCCGTCCCCACGTTTTCTCGTTACGCCCGCATAACCAAGACCCACAAGCTCTCGGCAGCGGGCATCACCGCTGCGAGCGTCGCGGCCCTGGCCTTCGCGGTCGTACCGGGTTCCGCCGAGGCCGAGCAGGGCACACAGTCCTCTCAGGCGCTGTCCGCCAAGCCTGTCGCATGGCACGCCGACAGCGTCGGCAAGATCCAGAAGGACAGCCTGACCGAGCAGTCGGTGCAGGCCGCCAAGAAGGCCGAGGCCGAGAAGAAGAAGGCCGCCGAGGAGATGGCCAAGAAGAAGGCCGCGTTCGCTGCGAAGGCCAAGGCAGACGCCAAGGCCAAGGCCGAGGCCGACGCCAAGGCCAAGGCCGAGAAGGAGCGCCAGGCCAAGGAAGCCGCCAACCGCTCCAAGGCGCGCCAGGCCGCCCCGAAGGCGCAGTACCCGAACAACCTTGACGGCTGGATCCGCGAGGCGATGTCCATCATGAAGAAGGAAGGCATCCCCGGCTCCTACGAGGGCATCCACCGCAACATCATCCGTGAGTCCGGCGGCGACCCGAACATCGCCAACAACTGGGACATCAACGCCCAGAACGGCACCCCGTCTATCGGCCTGCTCCAGGTGATTCAGCCGACGTTCGACGCCTACCACGTCGAGGGCACCGCGAACGACCTGCGTGACCCGGTGGCCAACATCGTCGCCGCGTGCAACTACGCGGCCGACCGCTACGGCTCGATGGACAACGTGAACTCCGCGTACTGATCCAGGCCGAAGAGAGCCCCACAGAGAAGGGGGGGGGGCCCCCCCGGCGGCCCCCCCCCCCCGCCGGTGAAAACACCCACGATGGCCAGAACACACGCCACGGCCCCCCCCGCCGCCCCGCCCCCCAAAAACACCACAA